>NZ_JASDDA010000004.1:0-149393 GCF_030407645.1 Pseudoalteromonas sp. APC 3495
TTCGAACCCTCGATAGAGCTACAAACTCTATACTCCCTTAGCAGGGGAGCTCCTTCGGCCACTCGGACACCTCTCCGTCTTGTGGGGCGTATAATAAAGATTTCAGAAAATATGTCAAACACTTTTCTGACAAAAGTGACTATATGGCTATAGATTGCACACATGCCTGGTTTTAAAGTGTAATTAGTTTGAAAAATAATCAGGTTAGGTGTTTGGGGTGCTTGAATTTACACCCATCACTGGCACTAGTTCGTCCGTAAGTTCAGCAAGGTATTGCTCTTGATAGCCTAACTTCTGAAACTCGGCAATACACGCGCGATAATACGCTTCTCGCTGTTGCTCTGTAGTGTTCTCATCAGGTAAAGATTCTACTCGTTTAGCTTTCATATTATTTCTCTAAGTCCTTTAGAAATTTTTATTTTTTACGACTAAGAATGACCGTGTATAAATTTCGGCCACATTTTAGCTAAAAAATTCACATAAATACAACATAATGTTTAAAAAACAATCATACCAAAAAGTTATAGCACTGCTGTAATGTTGCTAAGCAGTCAAGCAACTTTATGATAATGAAGCTGAATTAAAGATTAATTTACTTTTATACTTACACTTAATTATCAGTGTAGTACTTATTAATTAAAAGCCCTAATGTGAAGTTTAGGCAATGTCTCACAAACAATAGGGCAAAAAAAACGCCGCTAGTTAGCGGCGTTGATAATTTTTTAGTTTATTCTTTCAAGCTTAGTCTGCTTGTGGGCGCATATGCGGGAATAAAATAACATCTTTGATAGTTGATGAGTCAGTAAACAACATGACTAAACGGTCAATACCAATCCCTTCACCGGCTGTTGGTGGTAAACCATACTCTAGCGCGCGAATGTAGTCTTCGTCGTAGTGCATTGCTTCATCATCACCTGCGTCTTTTTCTTCAACTTGGCGAGAAAAACGCTCAGCTTGATCTTGTGCATCATTAAGCTCAGAGAAACCATTTGCAAGCTCACGGCCACCAACAAAGAATTCAAAGCGGTCAGTTACAAATGGGTTTTCGTCGTTACGACGTGCAAGTGGCGATACTTCCCACGGATACCCTGTGATAAATGTAGGTTGGATAAGCATATGCTCAGCCGTCTCTTCAAATATTTCACATAAGAACTTACCTGGGCCCCATACGCAGTTTTCAGGAATTTTAACGTGTACTTGTTTAGCGTACGCTTTTAATTCTTCAAAGTGGTTTTCTGGGTCGTTGAATACCGCAGCATCAAACTCAGGGTTGTATTTTAAGATTGCGTCGCTCATGCTTAAACGTGTGAACGGTTGACCAAAGTCATACTCTACTGAATCAATCACTTCACCGTTTTCATCTTTAGTGGTGTTAACCACAATTGGGCTGCCCAGTACGTTAGTTGCAACTGTACGTAGCATGTCTTCGGTGATGTTCATTAAATCAATGTAGTCAGCGTATGCTTGGTAGAACTCAATCATGGTGAATTCTGGGTTGTGACGCGTTGATAACCCTTCGTTACGGAAGTTACGGTTAATTTCGAATACACGGTCAAAACCACCTACTACTAAACGCTTTAAGTAAAGCTCAGGCGCAATACGTAAGTACATGTCGATATCAAGCGCATTATGATGAGTTACGAATGGGCGCGCAGATGCACCACCAGGAATAACCTGTAGCATTGGCGTTTCTACTTCCATAAAATCGCGGTCGGCTAAAAAGCGACGAATACCTTCAACCACTTGTGAGCGAATACGGAATGTTTCACGCGTTGCTTCGTTAGTAATTAAATCAACATAACGCTGACGGTATTTCGTTTCTTGATCCGATAGGCCATGGAATTTTTCAGGAAGTGGACGAAGTGACTTAGTCAGTAGTTCGTACTCAGCCATCTCTACGTATAAATCGCCTTTACCCGATTTATTAAGCGGCCCTTTAACACCAATAATATCGCCAATATCAAGCTGGCCATATTTTGCTTTTAAATCTTTTTGTACGTCTTTTGATGCATAAACTTGTACACGGCCTTTCATATCTTGAATAGACATAAACGGACCACGCTTAGCAAGAATACGACCTGCAATCGATACTACGTGCTGTAATTCGATTAATTCTTCTTTACTCTTATCACCAAACTCAGCCTGCAAATCTGCCGTGTAATGCTCACGACGGAATTGGTTTGGATGACCGTTGGCTGGGCAATTTGCGCGAATAGCGTCTAATTTGCCGCGACGCTCAGCGATTAACTTATTTTCGTCTTGGATTTGATCAGTCATTTTTTAGCTCTTTTTTAGCTTGGTGGTTATAAACCAGATTTTAAGCTGGCTTCAATAAATTTGTCTAAGTCGCCATCGAGTACCGCTTGAGTATTACGGTTTTCAACGCCGGTACGTAAATCTTTAATACGCGAGTCATCAAGTACGTAAGAACGAATTTGACTTCCCCAGCCAATATCAGACTTGTTGTCTTCTTGGCTTTGCTTTTCTGCATTTTGCTGTTGTAGCTCAAGCTCAAATAATTTCGCTTTTAACTGCTTCATTGCTTGGGCTTTATTTTTATGTTGTGAACGCTCGTTCTGACACTGCACAACTGTATTGGTTGGCACGTGAGTAATACGTACCGCCGATTCAGTGGTATTTACGTGCTGACCACCCGCGCCTGATGCACGGTAAACGTCTATACGTAAGTCAGACGGATTAATGTCAATTTCAATATTGTCATCAACTTCTGGGTAAACAAACGCAGAAGCAAACGAGGTATGACGACGACCACTTGAATCAAATGGGCTTTTACGGACGAGGCGGTGTACGCCTGTTTCAGTGCGTAACCAACCATAAGCGTATTCGCCAGAAAAACGCACCGTTGCGCCTTTAATACCGGCAACATCACCATCGGTCGCTTCAACAAGCTCTACTTTAAAGCCTTTTGCTTCACCCCAGCGTAAATACATGCGAAGTAAAATATTACACCAGTCTTGCGCTTCAGTACCGCCAGAACCTGACTGTAAATCAAGGTAGGCATCGTTTGAATCGTGAGAACCTGAAAACATACGACGAAACTCAAGCCCTTCAAGCTGCTGATTTAAATCAGCCAGTTCGCTTTGCGCTTCATCAAAGGTGTCTTGATCTTCGGCTTCAACAGCAAGCTCTACTAACCCTTCAACGTCGTCAGTACCCGCCACTAAGGTGTCAATGGTTTCAACAACGGCTTCTAGTGCTGACTTTTCACGACCAAGGGCTTGTGCGCGCTCAGGTTCATTCCATACGGCTGAATCTTCAAGTTCGGCGTTAACTTCTTCTAAACGTTCTTGTTTAAGAGCGTAGTCAAAGGTACCCCCGAAGCAGTTCAGTACGTTCGCGAATTTCCTTGATTTGATTAATCACAGGATTCACTTCAAACATGTACATTACTCCAAAATGGCTAGGTTATTGCGCACTTAAAAAAGAGACTGAGCGCAATTAAAAATCATCAAATAATAAAAACGCCCGATTTTAACAAAAAACCGCGCGTTTTATTAGCCTTTTATGCATGGTTTGAAGATATTTTTTAGCCCACTTTTTCAAGCTCTCTTACAATCAGTTGTAAGCTAAATTTACCTCTAAATTCATTTATATCGAGCTGGTACGCTACTTTAACAAACTGCGCCTCGGTATCTGGCCACGCTTTTACATCAATGCCAAAAGCTATGGCGTCAACTAAACGTGCAGATTGGTGTTTAAGGACTAACTTTAGGTGTTTTTCACCCACAATGCGCTGCTGTATCACTTCAAAGGTGTGTTCAAATATCGGCTCAGGAAATTGCTGCCCCCACGGGCCTGATTGTTTTAAAAGCTGGGCAAAATCCATGCTAAAGCAGTCGTTAGGTAGTTCACCATCAGTAAATACAATGCAGCGTTTACTTTCTTCACTGAGTTGCGCGCTGACCGCACTATCAAACGCACGTTTAAACTCAGTAAATTGCTGCTCGTTAATACTTAACCCTGCCGCCATTGCGTGGCCGCCAAATTTATTAATTAAACCAGGCTGCGCGGTGTTTAATCCCTCAAGTAGGTCGCGCATATGCAAGCCTTCAATTGAGCGACATGAGCCTTTTATTTCACCATTTTCACCACCGGCAAATATCACCGTTGGGCGGTGGTACTTTTCTTTTAAGCGCCCGGCTAAAATACCAATTACCCCTTGGTGCCAATCGTCTTGGTACAAACAAATAGCATCGGGCACACTATCTTCTTTAAAGGCGAGCCTATCGAGCACCGCTTGCGCTTCTACTTGCATGCCTTGCTCTATTTCACGTCTGGCAAAGTTTAAACTATCAAGCTCGCCAGCTATGCGCCTTGCTTGATTTATGTCGTTGCTAAGTAAACACGCTATGCCTAGACTCATGTCGTCTAAGCGCCCTGCTGCATTTAAGCGTGGAGCAAGCGAAAAACCAAAGTCACTGGCGCTCAAGCGCGCGGCATTGCGATTAGCCACTTCAATCAGTGCGGTAATACCTGGGCGAGTTTTACCACTGCGAATACGTGCCAAGCCTTGGTGCACTAAGGTGCGGTTATTCGCATCAAGGGCTACCACATCGGCCACCGTACCTAACGCTACAATATCAAGCAAATCAGCAATATTTGGCATAGGATGCTGCTCAAAATAACCTTGTTCACGCAATGCGCTTCTCAGGGCAATGAGTAAATAAAATGCCACACCAACACCGGCTATCGACTTAGAGGGAAAATCACAATCGTGGCGGTTAGGGTTAACAATAGCATCGGCGTTAGGCAGTTGTTCACCCTGCAAGTGGTGATCTGTTACCAGCACTTTAATGCCTGCGGCTTTAACAATATCAATGCCTGCGATACACGATATGCCGTTATCGACGGTGATCACTAAATCGGGCTGCATCGTCACTATTTGCTCAGCCAATGCTGGGCTTAAGCCGTATCCTAAACTAAAGCGGTCTGGTACTAAGTAATCTAAGTGGGTAAAGCCAAACATGGCCAGCCCTTGCATTAAGGTGGCGGTGCTGGTTGCGCCATCGGCGTCAAAGTCGCCCACAATAAGTATTTTGCTTTGTGCGTGTAGGGCTTCAATTAACAGTTGGCTGGCTTTGTCTATATCTTTAAAAAGTTTGAAGTCGTGGAGTGTAGCTGCGCTATTGTTTAGCTCATCGGCATGGGACACATTTCGCGTGGCATAAATTTGCTTAATAACAGGGTGAAGATGGCTCGGCAGATGAGAGTCGTCAACGGGTTCTCGCGCAATGATCATTTTTTTCATGCTAGTTTTTAACTTATGATGTTCATGATATAAGACAAAAAAAGGCCATTAAGGCCTTTTTAAACACATACTCGTGGTATTGCTTAGCCCGCTTTGTTAGCCTCAAGCGCTGCGCTTAATGCCGCAGCAGGCTGATAACCTGGGATCATCGTGCCATCTTCTAAAATAATAGCCGGTGTACCGCTAATACCAAAACTCTGGCCTAACTGATAATGCTCAGCAACAGGTGCGCTACAGCCTTTAACAATTTGGGTATCTGCACCCGATTTAGCTTCAGTTAATGCTTCTTGCTGATCTTTCGCACACCATACATTCATTAAATCAGCGTAACCAGATCCTTGCAGACCGCCGCGTGGAAATGCTAAATACTTAACGGTAATACCCGCATCAAGTAAGTCATCTAGTTCACGGTGTAATTTACGACAGTAACCACAGCTAATATCGGTAAATACAGTAATGCTGTGCTTCTCTTCAGGTGCTTTGTAAACAATCATTGAGTCTTCGTATTCTTTTAACCCTGATTGGCGCACACCATTAAGTGCTTGCTCGGTTAGGTTACTACGGTTGTTTAGATCGATTAGCGTACCTTGCATTAAAAATTGACCGTCAGGACTTGCATACAGCACACCTTTATTGGTGATCAATTCTTTTAAGCCTGCAACTGGGCTTGGATTAATTTGTTTAACGGTCACCCCTAGCGCGGCAAATTTTGTCACGATAGGATCTGTAGCATCCGGAGTGACTGCAACGCTATTAGCAAAAGCGCTCAAACTAGTGCACAACATGGCACCTGCTAACATTAATTTTTTCATAACGGGTTCTCTATCCTAAAAATACTTATCTTATCGTGTCTATATGACCGGCTTAGTGACAAAAAAATTCGCTTAAGCACGAGGATGATGCTCAGCATGCACCGATTTTAATCGCTCATTCGCTACATGCGTATAAATTTGGGTAGTTGATAGGTCGCTGTGGCCAAGCATCATCTGCACCACACGCAAGTCAGCCCCATGATTTAATAAATGCGTTGCAAATGCATGTCGCAAGGTATGGGGTGATAGCGGCGACTCAACGGATGCCAAAATAGCATAGTGTTTAATCCGATGCCAAAAAGTTTGTCGTGTCATACCCACTCCTCGCTTTGAGGGAAACACAAAATCGGTAGCATGTTTTATCATTTGCGCGCGCCCGAGCTTTAAAAATTGCTCGAGCCAATACATGGCCTCTTCACCTAAAGGCACTAATCGCTCTTTGTTACCTTTACCTTTTACAAACACCACAGCTTGGCGCAAATTTATTTGCTCCATTCTAAGCCCCACCAGCTCGGTTACCCGCAGGCCTGTTGCATACAGTAACTCCAGCATGGCTTTATCGCGCAGCCCCATTGGCTCTTCAATGTTGGGCGCACTTAATAGCGCTTCTACTTCGGCCTCAGATAGCGTTTTTGGTAACGACTGCCCTGCCTTTGGCTGAGCAATATTGACCATAGGTGAGTCGCTAATTATTTTTTCACGTACAAAGTACTGATAAAAACGTTTTAATGCACTAATACTTCGCGCAGTGCTGCGTGGTTTTAGCCCTAAATCAACGCGGTGTGCTAGGTAACTTTCAACATCTAAGCTGGTTACCGTCATTAAGTTTTCGCCTTTTAAAAACTGGCAAAACTTATCTAAGTCACTGCGATAAGCGCTCAGTGT
The DNA here is from genome assembly GCF_030407645.1 of Pseudoalteromonas sp. APC 3495. Lineage (NCBI taxonomy): Bacteria > Pseudomonadati > Pseudomonadota > Gammaproteobacteria > Alteromonadales > Pseudoalteromonadaceae > Pseudoalteromonas > Pseudoalteromonas sp. APC 3495. The sequence continues at coordinate 6,967 of NZ_JASDDA010000004.1, forward strand.
GTTTTCACTTACGCCTTGCTCTAAATAGAGGCTATCTAAAAAGGTTTCTAAAAAGTCGCTATTGCTGCTTAGCTCAGTATTTTGTTCAGGTAAATCGTCAGATAGCGTTGTCACGTTGTGATCTCATGTTGGTAATACCACGGGAGAAGGTATCAATTAAAAATACCTTACGGTAAACTTGAGCCTATCATAACAGGCAATTACACAGTGATAAATACGATGCAGATTGGTTTATTTTTTGGTTCTACTACCTGCTATACCGAAATGGCGGCAGAAAAAATACGCGACATTATTGGCGCCGATATCGTCAGTTTACACAATATTAAAGACGAGCCGCTTAAAAACGCTGAGCAATATGACTTTATCATTTTTGGTATTTCTACGTGGGACTTTGGCGAAATTCAAGAAGATTGGGAATCAAAGTGGGACGACATAAAAGATGTCGACCTAAATGGTAAAACCATTGCCTTATTTGGCATGGGCGATCAGCAAGGGTATGGCCAGTGGTTTCAAGACGCATTAGGCATGCTTCACGACGAAATAAATGCCCAAGCCATTACTCAATTAGGCTTTTGGCCGAACGACAGTAATTACGAATTTGAAGCATCAAAAGCCCTTACCGAAGACGGTAAACAGTTTGTAGGTTTAGCATTAGACGAAGATAGTCAGTACGAGCTAAGCGACGAGCGTATTGCCACGTGGGTAGAACAAGTGATGACAGAGTACGCTAAAACCCTATAACTCACTATTGCAAAGAGCGCTGCCATGCAGCGCTTTTTAATTCTTAACTATTCTACTTTTAACCAGTATTGGTTACGGTAAAAAAAGCCCACATAACCGCGCACTTCTAGTTTTTCGCCATTTTGCTGCGGTGTTAAACGCACGCTGTAGGTTTTACCGTTATTTGGGTCGAGTATTTCACCGTCTTCCCAACTACCGTCACCCGCATAGGTCACATCTTCAATAATGGTCATCCCCAACATAGGCTGATTCTTTTTATCACCATCACACTCGGTGCAAAGTGCATCTTGCTTGGCTTTATTGAGTATTTTTTCAATTTTTCCAGTCAGCACGCCATCTTGCTCAGTAATGCGCACGTACGACTTAGCCTCGTTAGTCTCTTCGTTAATAGTTTTCCAAAGCCCAACCGGTGTGGGGTTAGCAAAAACCTCAGAGGTGTTAAATAAGCTGCCCGCTAAAAGGGCTAGTAATAGTATTTTTTTTGATTTTTTAGTTAATAAATTCATCAAATTACTTTAAATATGAGTCAATAATGGTGCCATACTAACAACCCTTTATAAAACACTCTACGTAAAAATGCTTTAGGCATACAGCGTGGTATTACATATTTAAATAAAACGCCTTGCACAGTGCAATGTAGTCTTGACTGTAAGCATTACTTAACTCCCTTATGCATAGAGTGCTTTTACTTACTTCACAATCATCAAAACTAAAAGTCATCAAACTGCGTCTAAAGGGCTTATTTGGCATAGCTTGTACTTGGCAAAGGCGATTTAAATACAGCCCTTGCTGCTGTGCTAATGTTATAAATAACTGCGCCTCAGTAGTGGGTAAAATAAGATTAAAACGCGAATGTTGATGACTTAGTTGCCTAAACGCACCAAGCAGTTCTGCAAAGCTTAAACCATCGGTATGGCGAGCGGTATTTCGCGCTGCATTATCACCTTTTAAACTTTGATTAAAATAAGGCGGATTAGCTATAACACAATCAAATAAACCTGCAGCCTCAAACTGCTGAATAGGCTGATGGTAAATACTAATATCCGGCCAAGGACTTTGCTGGCAATTTTGTAAAGCCTGCTGGTAGGCGGCTTCATCAACTTCAACCGCACTCACCTTTAAATGTGGCGCTCGTTGCTTACACATTAGAGCCAGTAACCCTGTGCCTGTTCCTATATCAAGTAACGTATTTGCGTGGCTTAAATCAGCCCATGCGCCCAGTAAAATACCATCGGTAGAGACCTTCATGGCGCACTGGTCGTGCTCAACCTTAAATTGTTTAAATGCAAAACCAGACATTTTTTCACCTTTTCATTCACCAAGCAGGTTTAAGTGCGTATAATTAACGGCAATTGTCCCCTATTTTTGACACTCTATGCAATTTTCTGAATTTGATCTTGATGATAAGCTACTCAATGCTATTAATAAAATGGGCTATGAAACCCCCACTAGCATTCAACAACAAGCCATTCCTGAGGCGTTGCAAGGACGCGATATTTTAGCGTCGGCACCAACAGGTACAGGTAAAACGGCGGCATTTTTAATTCCGGCAATTCAATATTTAATGGATTTTCCGCGTCGTGATCCGGGCTTTGCACGGGTATTAATTATGACCCCAACGCGCGAGCTTGCTTATCAAATTCATGAACAATGTGAGTTACTTGCAAAACAAACCCAGTTAAAAATTGGGGTAGTTACCGGTGGTATTAACTACGGTACACACAAAGAAATTTTTGAAAATAATAACGACATTTTAATCGCCACACCTGGGCGTTTAATGGAATATTTAGAAACCGAAAACTTCCATGCAGAAAACGTAGAAATGCTCATTCTTGATGAAGCCGACCGCATGCTCGACATGGGTTTTCGTAAAGAAATGCTGCGCATTTGTGATGAAGCTAAAAACCGTCGTCAGTGCTTTTTATTCTCAGCTACTCTTGAAGGTGACAGCGTAGAATTATTTGCAGAGCGTATTTTAAACGACCCGGCTCTGCTTGAAGCCGAATCATCACGCAAAGAAAAAGCTAAAATACATCAATGGGTTCATTTAGCCGACGACTACCGCCATAAACTTGAGCTATTAGTTAACACCTTAAACGGCCCTGATGTTAGTAAAGCGATTGTGTTTGTAAAAACTCGTGAGCGCCTTGAAACCCTTATTGGTGAACTAACCAATAACGGCGTTAAAGCTGCGTGGCTACGTGGTGAAATGCCACAAGATAAACGCATGAAAGCGATGGAAAATTTCCACAGTGGCAAAACCCGCATTTTAGTCGCGACCGATGTAGCCGCGCGTGGTATTGATGTAGCTGATATAAGCCACGTAATTAACTTTGATATGCCTCGCACTGCAGATGTTTACGTACACCGTATTGGCCGTACAGGCCGCGCGGGTAAAAAAGGCATAGCGATTTCACTCATTGAAGCGCACGATATTGGAATCCTTTACAAAGTAGAACGTTACATAGAACAGAAGCTAAAACGCCGTGTATTTAAAGGATTAGAGCCAAAGCATAAAGAAGCCAAGCCACCAGTCAAAAAGCGTAAAGATCCAGTAAAAATGAAAGCGAAGAAAAAAGCCAAAGCTAAAAAGAAAAAATAGCTTTAGCTTTAATACATTTGATTGAGCCGACGTTTGTCGGCTTTTTTGTGGCTTAAAAACAGTGAGTAAGCAATTCAGAGTAATATGTAAAAACTACTTAGCTGAATAACCACTTAATAAAATATCCAATTATTTCAAATGGTTAATTTTGGAATGAAACTTGTAACCCAAGCTAGTGTATGAGTATTAAAACGCCGAGTATCGGCGCTGCTTTTTCAAAAACACTAAGGATATAGTTATGAGTCGCATTAAATTTACTATCGGTTTTATTTCGTTTTGTTGTTTATTTTTATTAGTCTCTGCTTTTAAAGTTAGTGCAGCAACGCATTTAGCAGTAGTAAGTAGTGTGGCCACACAACCTAATTTACAACAATCTATTACTCATGAGTTACGTACTAATCCAAATTTAGAATTAGAAAATTTGAACGTACAGGTCGAAAATGGCGACGTTGAACTTAATGGCAAAGCTAATAACGGTTTTGAACGTGCTCTTGCACAAAAATTTTTAGAAAATATGGATGGAGTTAAAGTAATTCGCAACAAAATTAGTGTTATTTAATACAACTTTTTCTTAACTAATACACTTAACTTATCCCTCAGCGCTGCTTGCTTCTCCAACACAAGCGGCGCTTTTTATGGCCTTCACAATATAAATTCAATACAGACATAATCCCAATCCAGTTTAAATAGCTTGATTAAAAGCCTTTTTGTTTACGCACCAATCGCGACGCTCATTGCAGCTACTTATACCATTGAATCCTTTATTACTCACAGACACTTACTATATAGGGCTTGCATCAAGCTTGAGCACAAATTCGATTAATTAAGTAATCTATTTTGAGATGAGAAACCTTATCGATATAGTTTTATAATTGAGATGCTTTTAAGGCAGTTAGCGCAAGGCTTTAATTACTTCAGATTATCAATTGGGTCTGTTGTTCTTTCAAGGTTGAATTTGCAGTAGTCTGTTTGGTATTTAGCCAAGGGTTCTGCCCAGGGACATTTACTCTTTGTTGGCTACATGGATGGTGGTAAGGAGCGTGAGCTGGACGCGGAAGCTTTGCTCGGTTTTTACTTATTATTACATGGATGTAAGCCAGTAGAATAACGCAGGAGCAGTTATCGAGCCCACTAGGCAACAAACCTCGCGTCGCGATTAAATAGCTCTTAGTTTGAACTAATTTTAATCCGCAAAGGTCAACAGACCCTTATATTATTTATTATAAAAAGCGCGTTTTACTTTGTAAAAACGCGCTGATAGTCAGTAACTATTTCCCAATGCTTTTACCTTCGGGGTTTTAAATTATTTACTCACCTTGGCTTGCATCAGTATTATTGTCACCCTCTTTATTTGCTGACTGCTGACTTATTTTATCGCTTATCATGGCATCGAGTTTTTCACCGCCCTTAATACCAAAATCCAACGTACGAATAGGAAACGGAATACTAATATCAGCGGCATCGAGTGCTTGCTTTACAGCCACAACTCCTTTGTGACGCACCGTCATAAAATCAGGCTCGCCAGGGTATTTGATCCAAAACCACACCAACAAGTTTATACTGCTATCACCAAAGCCTTCGGCATAAACAGCGGTTTCATTTTTGCGGATCACAAAGTCAAATTGGTTAATTTTGTCGACGATGACCTCACTGGCTTTTTCTATATCGTCAGCGTAAGAAATACCCACCGGCACTTCTATTCGTCTTACCCCTAAGGTGCTGTAATTACGCAGTACATTTCTAAATAGTATTTTATTAGGTACCAGTATCAATTGCCCGTAAAAGCTCTCTATTAGTGTGTTGCGCAAGTTTATTGAATGTACCGAACCAAACACATTATCGGTTTCTATGACATCACCCGCTTTAAACGGTTTACGAATTCCCATGGCAATACCCGCTATCAGGTTTTCGGTCATATCTTGAAAAGCAAAACCAATGGCAAGACCAACAATACCTGCACCAGCAAGCAGAGAAGTGACAGTACTTTTTAAGCCCATAAAATCAAGGGCAATAAATACCCCCACACTCAGTACAATAACTTTAAATATTGAGGCCATTAAATCGGCAATTTGCGTAGAGTCGAGCGAGCGACGTAAAACATTTTTCATTCCTTTGCCTGCCAAACGCGCAATAAATGAAAATAGAATGGCAATGATCACCGCAACAATAAAATTAGGGATATGGCTTATAACTACATCAAACCAACCGCCGAGCTTTTCTTCTATCAACTTTTCGGCTTCTGTAATTGAGGGAATTGAGAGCATTTATTTTATACCTTAGTTAGGGTTAGTAATCTAAGGTTTGCAAAAATAACGCCAGTATAAAAAAGCCATGCAATGCATGGCTTATTAAATACTTTAAAAAGTGTGTTAGTTTTGCTCTTCGCGTAAAAATACCGGTTCAAGTTCTTTGGTGGTTGCCTCTGGGCTAAAGTAATAGCCGGCCACAGTAAACTCTTTGAGTTGGCTTAATTGAGTCACTTGATTTTCAATGATGTAGCGTGCCATCATGCCGCGCGCTTTTTTAGCGTAAAAGCTAATCACTTTATATTGGCCGTTTTTACAGTCTTTAAAGTGTGGTGTAATAATGTGTGCGTTAAGCGTTTTTTTATCTACTGCTTTAAAGTATTCGTTAGAGGCTAGGTTTACTAAGTATTGTGCATCTTGTGCCGCTAATACGTCGTTAAGTTTATTAGCAATAACACTGCCCCAAAACTCATATAAGTTTTTACCCCGGCTATTTTCAAGTTTTGTACCCATTTCTAAGCGATAAGCCTGCATTAAATCAAGCGGCTTTAATACTCCGTATAATCCCGAAAGTATACGTAAATGGTCTTGAGCGTAATCAAGCTGCTTAGTAGTGAGGGTATTAGCATCTAACCCGCCGTATACATCGCCGTTAAAGGCAAGCACGGCCTGTTTAGCATTATCGGTAGTGAATGGTTGTGCCCACTCACTAAAACGCGCTGCGTTGAGGCCTGCGAGTTTATCGCTAATTTTCATTAAACTGCCAATTTGCGCAGGAGTTAGTTCACGGCATACTTTCATGAGCGCTTCGCTGTGCTCAAGTAATTCAGGTTGAGTGAACTTATCTGTTGCGGGTGGCGTGTCGTAATCAAGATTCTTTGCTGGTGAAATAACAGTGATCATAGTTAGCTATTGACTTGTAAATTATTTAATGTCAATTTCAACATTAAATGAAACGAAAAGCACGTTTTGTTTAAAATTATCCTACCTAAAACTCAACCGTTACCGTTTTTTTATTGATAAGGACATAAGACCTATCAAGCATTGTCACACTGTTGCAGTATAGCTATATTAAGGTAGTTTAGATTTTCTTTTAACTTGCTTGGAATGAGGAAAAGCAAATGACTAGCGCTCTACAAAGGCTTAAACAACATTCTTCTATCGTGGCCGACACGGGCGATATAGAAGCCATAAAAAAACATCAACCTGAAGATGCGACTACCAATCCATCGCTACTTTTAAAAGCGAGCGAGATTGAAGCTTACAAACCTTATCTAGATAAAGCATGGCAGTATGCAAAAGAAACAGAGCAGCAGCCTGCAAAACAGCTAGAGCTGGCTTGTGATTATTTTGCAGTATTACTTGGTAAAGAAATTAGTGAAATTGTACCGGGTTATATTTCTACCGAAGTTGATGCACGTTTATCATTTGATACCCAAGCAACAATTAATAAAGCACACACGCTATTGAGCCTTTACGAAAAAGAAGGCGTAAGCAAAGACAAAATTTTAATTAAAATAGCGTCAACGTGGGAAGGTATTAAAGCGGCTGAGCAATTAGAAAAAGAAGGCACTAAGTGTAACCTTACTTTATTATTCAGCGATGCCCAAGCGCGCGCCTGTGCTGATGCAAACGTATTTTTAATCTCTCCATTTGTTGGCCGTATTTTAGATTGGCACGTGGCAAACGGTATGGAAAAACCAACCGATCCGCTTCAAGATCCGGGTGTGCAATCTGTACGTAGCATTTTTGAGTTTTACAAACGTCACGACTACAAAACCGTAGTTATGGGCGCAAGCTTTCGTAATACCGGTGAAATTATTGCCCTTACAGGATGCGATAAGCTAACAATTAGCCCTAATCTTTTAGAAGATTTGGGTAATTTAGAAGGTGCTGAAGAATACTTGCTAGCAAGTGATATTACTAAAGAGCCAAAACCTGAGCCACTTAGCGAAGCACAGTTCCGTTGGTTACATAACCAAGATGCCATGGCGACTGAAAAACTCGCTGAAGGTATTCGCTCATTTGCAGATGCACAGGAACAATTAGAAGCACGCTTTAAAGCGATGTAACTAACCGCTGTTTTAAGAGTTTAAAAACGTCGCTTATTGCGGCGTTTTTTATACCTGCAATTTTATTTTAAATACTCGCCTTGTCCCCATTTAAGTGCTGTTCTCATTGATCTTCATCAAAATACCACCCACTAGTAACAGTTTCGTCACATTTATATTCTATTTTATTAATAGCTGTGGTATAGATACTGCCGAGGTTCAAAAAGTGGTCAATAGGAGATAATCAATGGATAGCCTAAACGAAATAATAGAGATATTAGAAGGTTCTGATACATCGAAAAAAACCTCTCAAAAAAATAAAAAAAGAAAATGGCGCGAAATAGAAGCAATAAAAGATAAGCAACGTTTGCGCAAAGAACTACAGGAGCTTGACTATTTTGCAGATAGTGTTGCTATTGATGAGTTAGAGTTTTAACCAACATAAGCAACTAAAAAGGCTTTCATAAATGAAAGCCTTTTTTAATGCCTATTACCCTATACCTGCCAATTAATGGGCTGCGCCCCTTGCGCTATTAACAGTTCATTGGTTTTGGAAAAGTGCTGGCAACCAAAAAAGCCGCGATGCGCTGAAAGCGGCGAAGGATGAGGCCCTGCCAATACATGATGGCGCTGGCGATCAATACTTTTACCTTTTTTTTGTGCATGTGCGCCCCATAAAATAAACACCACACCTTGGCAGTGTTCATTTATATGAGCAATCACGTTATCGGTAAATTGCTCCCAACCTAAGTGTTTATGGGAATGGGCTTGCCCTTGCTCTACAGTTAATACTGTATTGAGCAAAAATACACCTTGCTCTGCCCAGCCTTGTAAATAGCCGTGTTCTGGCGTGGTAAAGCCATTAATATCAGTTACTAACTCTTTATAAATGTTTTTAAGCGAAGGCGGGAGCTTTTTAACCTCAGGCAATACTGAAAAACACAAACCATGCGCTTGCCCTTCTCCATGGTAAGGGTCTTGACCTAATATAACCACTTTAATGTCGCTAAGTGGAGTTGCATCAAATGCGCTAAACACCTGTGATTTTGGCGGATATACAGCTGTGCCTTCGGCTCGTTTATTCGCAATATATTCAAGGGTTTGCTGCATATATGTTTGGCTAAGTTCATGGTTTAAAAAAGATGACCAGTTGCTCATAATTGACTCTTAATAAATTCTCTAGATATATCTACTTTGTCACACATCTGCGCTAATCCATCCAACATTCTGGGGGTAAACCGATGTAATAAATCAGCATTGACGCTAATAAATTGCTCATACTTTACCGCAGGGATTTCAGGCCATTGCTGCCAATTTACCGTAGGCATTACCCTTTTTGATTTTTCATCAGGAATAATAATAACTTGTGGCTTAGTAACTATCACGTTTTCGATGCTAATTTGTGGGTAATCTGTGTCGCTGTTTGCAAATACATTGGTTACTTGGCAAGTTTCGATTAACTGATTGATCCATGTATTTTTTGATACAGTCATCATAGGCTCAGGCCACAACTGATAAAACCCAGTAAGCGTGGTTTTATCTTTCTGTGTAACTTTAATTGCGTTGAGTTTGGCCGTAAATGTCTCGGCTACTTGTTTACTTTGCTCAATATGACCCGTTATTTGACCTAGTTTTAGTATTTCCGAGGCAACCCCTTCAATAGAACGTGGATCACTTAAATATAATTCAATTCCTAAACGCTTTATTTGTGCTAAATCTTCAGCCTGATTACCACTTTTCCACGCAATCACCATGTCAGGTTTTAGCATGAGTAACTTTTCAATAGAAATGCCATTGTAGCCACCAATACGCTCAATTTTAGTCGCCTCTTGCGGGTAATCTGCGTAATCCAGCGTGCCCACTATTAAATCACCAGCACCAATAGCATATAAATTTTCAACTATGTGTGGTGCTAAAGCCACTATACGAAGCGGCTTGTCAGCTAGGGCTTGAGGTACATTAACAGCAAACAATAACAGCCCAAAAACAATACGCTTTAACATTAGTAATCAAAGCCTTTCAATGCTTTTACGCCCGACTCAAACGCATGTTTTACATTACGTACTTCACTTACCGTATCGGCAAGCTCTATTAAGGTGCGATGCGCAGCACGACCAGTAATAATTACCGATTGCATAGGCGGTCTATTATTTACAGCAACAACCACTTCCTCTAGGTCGATATAACCATAGGTCACCATATAGGTGAGTTCATCGAGTAATACCACATCGATACTGCTGTCGCTTAGCATCCGCTTTGACTCTTGCCATGTTGCTTGCGCTGCCGCGGTATCGGCCTCTTTATTTTGCGTATCCCACGTAAACCCGGTGTTCATAACAGCAAATTCAACCCCAGCACCTTGCAGTAAATTACGCTCACCACACTCCCATGTGCCTTTAATAAACTGACATACCGCAGCTTTTTTGCCGTGCCCAACACAGCGTGCAACCACACCAAAGCCAGAAGTCGACTTGCCTTTACCGTTACCAGTAATAACCTGAAAAATGCCTTTTTCTCGTTGCGCTGCGGCTACTCGCGCGTCAACCTGTTCTTTTACTTTTTGTTGGCGCTGTTGGTGCTTGTCGTTAGTTGATTCAGTCATTGTTATGTCCTTGATAAATTTTAATAATTTGTTCAATATTTAAATGCGCTTTACACATATCAGCTAAGCGTTCTAACTGGCGTTCACGATGCTCATTTATACTAATCGCACTAATTGCACTTTCTGGTTTCACCCACTTTAACAGCTGCTCTGTGGCTGCAGGACTATCAAACAAGCCATGTAAATAGGTACCAGCAATGGCATTATCGTCACTCACAAAACCATCGGTTTTAAAGTCATTGGGGTGTTTATTAAAGCGAATGAGTGGCTTGTAGAGCGCCTTTCCTTGACTAATACCTGCATGTATTTCGTAGCCATCACATGCAACCTGTTGCTCATTTAAATTAAGCACTGCGCTCACTCGGCTTAACACTTTTTGCTCACCCAATAGCGTATCAAAATCGCTAAGCGCTAAACCCGTCACTTGCCCCAACGATGACTCCACCCTATTTGGATCACTGATAGTGTTGCCCAGCATTTGCATACCACCGCAAATACCCAATACTTTGCCACCATAACGTAGATGGCGCTTAATTTGCTGATCCCAGCCTTCATTTTTTAAAAACGCGAGATCGCTGAGTACATTTTTACTGCCAGGTACAATAATTAAATCAACAGCAGGAATTGCTTGTGTATGGCGCACGTAGGTTATATTTATATTCGGGTGTAATCGCAGAGCATCAAAATCGGTATGGTTACTAATATGTGGCAATAACAGTACAGCAATATTTATACTGGCATCGGTCACATTATTATCTATGGCCACAGCATCTTCTGCATCAAGTGCTAAATCGTGCAAGTAAGGTAATACCCCTAATACAGGTTTACCGGTGTACTCCTCGAGCCAATCTAGCCCACCTTGTAATAAACTAATATCACCACGAAAACGGTTAATCACAAAGCCTTTTACTCGTGCTTGCTCAGACTCGCTTAATAACGCCAAAGTCCCGACTAAGTGCGCAAATACTCCTCCTTTATCAATATCGGCAATAATAATAACAGGGCAATCCACTTGCTCGGCGTAACCCATATTTGCAATATCGTTTGCGCGTAAATTAATTTCGGCTGGGCTGCCAGCCCCTTCTACCAGTAATAAATCAAAGCGTTTAGCTAAACGCTTATGCGAGGTTAATACTGCATCCATAGCCACTTTTTTGTAGTCATGGTAAGCATCGGCTTCCATATTGCTGATAGCTCTACCATGAATAATAACTTGTGCGCCGGTATCACTATTGGGTTTGAGTAATATAGGGTTAAAGTCAATTTCAGGTTCAACTTTTGCGGCTATGGCTTGTAATGCTTGGGCTCTGCCAATTTCGCCACCATCGTGCGTTACGGCACTATTGAGCGCCATATTTTGTGGTTTAAACGGTGCAACATTAACCCCTTGGTTAGCAAACACTCTGCAAAGTGCTGCCACTAAGGTGCTTTTACCCGCATCGGAGGTGGTACCTTGTACCATTAATGTTTTCATTATTTACCCACCAGCTGGCGCTTACGAAAATACAAGATACTTAAAAAGAATAGACTACCAATGGCCGCCGTGATCACCCCTATTGGCAGCTCTTGGTTAGCGAGTAATGAACGTGCCAGTACATCGACCCATACCATAAATATGCCCCCGACTAATCCGGTCATTAACAATCCAACACTACTGCCTTGAGAGATAAAAAAGCGCACTATGTGCGGCACCATTAAGCCAACAAAGCCAATTCCGCCACACATAGCAACCAACACGGCTGTGATCAATGAGCTTAAAATAAGCATTAAAATTCGAAAGCGATGCACCCGAACACCAAGCGTTGTTGCGCTTTCATCACCTAACAACATGGCATTAAGTTGACGTCTAAAGCCTAACATAATGACTGTACATGTAATGATGACCAAGGCAGGTAATAACAGTGACGGCCATTGCGCCCTAGCAAAACTTCCCAAAGTCCAAAATAAAATAGCCGCGACGGCCTGCGGATCGCTCCAATAAAGTAACAAACTGGTAAAGGCGCTAAATAAAAATGATAAGGCCACCCCAGCCAATAACATCGACTCAACTTGGGCGTTGCGTTGACTGCCAGCAATTAAAATTAATAACCCCATTGCTACTAAACTGCCAATTAAGGCTGCTGCTGATAGCGCAATGCCTGCGCCTATTCCAACAAAAGCCATTAATACTACGACTCCTAATGATGCTCCCGACGAAATACCAAACAAATAAGGGTCAGCCAATGGATTACGAGTAACTGTTTGTAATATCAATCCAGCAATCGCTAAACCGCTGCCGGCCAAAAAAGCCAATAACGTACGTGGCATTCTTAATTCAATAATAATGCGGCTGGTAAATGAGGCCTCGCTTGAAAAAGTTAAGCTATGGTATACATCTGCGAGCGAGGTAGGGGCAGCACCAAAGCTCAATGCCACAAATAAACTAAATACAGCGCATAGCAGTGCAATAATTAACGCCACACCATGGTTAGACATAATCGCCATGTTATTGGTATCCATAATAATAGGTAATATGGGGAATAGACTCACCATTGGACGACGTTTGAGGGTGAGCATTAACTTGGGCGCAAACACCAAAAACCTCATCAAGCATTTGCTCGGTGATCACCTTATTAGGCTTTCCCGCGCTAGCGATTTCTCCGTTTTTAATAACCACTAACTTATCGCACATGGCTGCCGCTAAATTTAAATCATGAAATGAAGCAAACACAGTAATGCCCAAAGATTTAGCCAGCTCCATTAATTGAATTTGATATTTAACATCAAGGTGGCTTGTGGGTTCATCCATAATGAGTAGCTGTGGTTGCTGCACAATCGCTCTGGCAATAAGCGCTCGTTGCTTTTCACCGCCAGATAGTGAGTCAAATGACTGATTGCTATGAGATTCAAGCCCAACACGACTAATAGCCTGCGCTATTTTTTGTTTATCTGCTTGGGTGGTCGAGCTAAATAGCGTTTTATGCGGGGTAAGCCCTAGAGCTACAACATCGAATAACGAGAGATTAAATTGCGACGGTGTTTCTTGTAGCACTACCGCAACTTGCTTGGCATAGTCTTCACTTTTTAGCTGCCAAATATCGGTATCGTTAAATTTAATGTCGCCTGCTGATGGCTGATTAAATCGATATAAGCACCGCAGTAAACTCGACTTTCCTGCCCCATTAGGGCCAATTAAACCAATAAATTTACCACGCTCAATGCTCACATTAATGTGCTTAAGAATTAATGTATTGTCCACTCGCCAAGAAACGTTGTTAACGGTTAAAAGCGGTAAGTTTAAAGAGGTGTGAGTGTGCAAAAAATTATCCTAGGCAGGGAAACACCCACACTCAGTACTAATACGTACCAAAAAGAAAATGAGTTAACCCGCTCGTTATATGAAGTTTTAAGGCATTTGTATCTGACTTACAGTAAAACTGATCACAGTTACGGGAATAGTTGAGGAGTTACACCTCATTCCAAATGCTTGGCTATTATGCGCAGATAAGTAAATAATTTAAAGCAAAAAAAAACCGCACTCAACTGAGTGCGGTTAAAAGGGAGTGTTTTAACTAAGGTTTAGTTAAAACTTATATTCCATACCTAAACCTAGGTAATCTTGGTCAACATTGTTGTCCATATCAAAGCTTGAGTAAAAGCCAAATACTTTAAGGTTTTTGTTTAGCTTATGGTCAACACCTACCGATACCGCGCTTTTATCATCGCTGTCATCAAAATCCATTGTTTGGTATTGCACTTTGAAAGTGTTGCTACCCATAAGATAAGCTGCATTCACTAAGTAACCGTCAGCCTCAGCGCTGCCATCTACTTTTTCTTGTGTTTGGTACATTGCGCCAAGTCTAAAATCTTCAATTTTACCTTGAACTGTTGCACGCACTACATCGTAACCATTTACTTCGCTATCAGCAGCAATGGCAGCATATACTGCGCTCTTTTTAAGGCCTGCATCACCGTAAGTTAACGCCACTGAGTAGCCATTTTTGGCATCTACGTCGTCTTCTGCAATAAATGACGCTAATACTTTAAAACCTTCATATGAGTTTGAAGCATAAGATACTGAGTTACCTAAACGATTTTCACCTTTAAAGGTATTTTTTATATCACCTTCAAGATCGTTGAAAAGATCTAGTTTCCCCTGCGCTTGCTTAAGCGCGGTGTCGTTGCGGCCTATCACAACCTGACCGAATCCGCCTTTAAAGCCCACATATTGATTACGCGCTGAAATATTGTCGTCATCACCTTTAGAATCGGCATCAGACACATCAACCTGAAATTCAAACTTATAAACCGCTTCTAAACCGTCTGAAATTTTTTCAGACCCTTTAAGTCCGAAACGAGATGCATTACTTTTAATTTCAGTAAACGATCCTTCACCATCGTCAGATGATTGAACGGTTACATTTGCTTTACCGTAAATATCTACCTCTGCAAGTGCATTAAAAGATAAACCACTAAGTAGGGCTAAGCATAAGCTCGATTTTGCAAATTTCATGTTATTTCCTCGATAATCACAATAGACTAATTTTTAAAACAGCAGCAGTGTGTCACCACTAAATGACAAAAATATTACAAAGGACACATTTTTGTCTTTTTAAGTTAATAAATCTGCATTAAATCTGAAATCAAAATAACATGTAAAATAAACTGCCTACCGACTACTTACTTTGTTTCAATAAACTCGGTGTCATTTGCGACAACAAATTAACCAAGGTTTCTATTAACTCTTTCTGTTCGTTATCTCTATGATAGGCAACAAATACATCTCTTGAGGTATTTTCTACCCCTTTTACATGAAAAAGTTCGCCTTTTTCTAAATGATCTTTAACTAATACCTGTGGAATAAACGCACTACCGCCACATTGCAGTATTAAATCAAGCGCTATACGCCCTGTACTGGTTCTAAAATAAGGCGGTGTTTTACCGGTAAACTGACGCGCATGCCAAAGAGAAAACGTGGTTCCCCAATCAACATACACATATTGATTATCAAAAAAGTTATCACTGGTTGCCGTATCGTAACCACTCACCGGAATAATAGGCAGTTCACAAATACGTTCAACCACAAGTTCATCAACTTTAGGAGGATCAAATAAAATAGCTAAATCAAGCGTGCGCTCCAACAATAAGCGAGTGCTTTCTTGTTGCGCTTTCACTTCTGCCACCAGCGATACACCAGGCATAGCCGATACAATATTTGTAATACCAAACTGTAAAAATGCATCCCAAATATTAGGCGTACCTGCTAAACTAATTTGCTTATGCATATTATCTGCAAGAGCAACATCAACTTTGGCTCTTTGCATGCCGGTAATAATCATTTGCGCATGCGGTAACAAGCGCTCACCTGGGGCGGTGAGTTGAATATTATTACGCTGACGAATAAATAAATTTACGCCTAAGCCCTGCTCTAATTGGCGAATTCTAAAACTCACCGCAGACTGCGTTATGTATAGGTTTTCTGCCGCTTTACCAAAATGGCGAGTACGCACCACTTCGACAAATGTTTTTAATAAATCTATGTCCAATTTTTTATCCTCACGATAAAAATTTTTTGTTTAAAAAAATAGCGATTATGTCCCATACTCCAGCTAATAATTGGTATGAGGGTACAGCTATGAGCAATGATATTTCACTACTTCGTCAAGCATTCGTAAGTCAACGTCAATTTTATGATGACCAAAACTTTCCACGCGGATTTAGCCGCAGCGGACACTTTACCCTGTTAGAGGCAAGTATTTTAGAACAGCACGGTGTTGTTTTAAAAAGCCTGTATAACAAAACAGTTGAGCCACAAAACGAACATCAGCAACAATTTGTAAATGCGGTTAGTGGCGCAATAGAGCCAAGTAACCCAATTGAGCGAGCATGGGTTAAATATTTAAAGTTAACAACCTGCAAAACAAAATTCCATACATTATTTGGACGCTCAAAAATTTCAGGGCCAACACCAATAAGCCAAGATTATTATTCTGAGGCAGACAATCTATAAGTCACTACAATAGTTGCTTTTTGGCGTTTTAGCAGTTACAACTTGTATAAGCAAACACTTTTGCAAAATTTAAACAAGGCTGTTACGTGACGCACAGAATACTTATTGTTGAAGACACTCCGACTATTGCGCGAGTGCAAAAGCATATCGCGCAAAAAGTCGGCTACGAGGTTGATATTGCTCAATCCTTGGCTGAGACTAAAGAGCTTATAAGTAAGCACCATTACTTTTGCGCAGTGGTCGACTTTATATTACCTGACGCGCCACAAGGTGAAGCGGTTCCATGCA
Organism: Pseudoalteromonas sp. APC 3495; assembly: GCF_030407645.1. NCBI lineage: Bacteria > Pseudomonadati > Pseudomonadota > Gammaproteobacteria > Alteromonadales > Pseudoalteromonadaceae > Pseudoalteromonas > Pseudoalteromonas sp. APC 3495. The sequence continues at coordinate 23,486 of NZ_JASDDA010000004.1, forward strand.
CCATTGCAGCAGATATTCCTACCATAGTGATGACAGGCAATATCGATAAGCATACCCGTGATACCGTTGAAAAATACCCCATTATTGATTACATCATCAAAGGCAATAAACAAGCCTACGAGTATTTAGAAAAGCAGCTTTACCGCCTACCTCGCAATAAGCATGTAAAAGTATTGGTTGTTGATGACTCTGCGTCAACACGCCAATACATATGTAGTTTATTAACACGTCACAAATATCAAATATTACAAGCAGCCGATGGCCTAGAGGCGCTTAAAGAGCTTGAAAGCACCCCCGATATTTCTGTGATTATTACCGACAAAGAAATGCCTAATATGGGCGGTATTGAGCTATGTAATGAAATTAGACGCATTTATAGTAATAACGAAAAAGCCATTATTGGTATTTCAGGCGCTACTTCGTCTAATTTATCTGCCTTATTTTTAAAAAATGGAGCAAATGACTATTTATACAAACCATTTAACAGTGAAGAATTTTACTGCCGGTTAAGCCAAAACGTCGATATGCTAGAGCATATCGAAACTATAAAACGACAAGCCAATACAGATTACTTAACTAAACTCCCTAATCGTCGTTACTTTTTTGAAGAGGCTAACAAGTCATTAAAGCAGTTTAAAAAAGCAAAAGCACCAGCCATGTTAGCTATGCTTGATATTGACCATTTTAAAGCTATTAATGATACCTATGGCCATGATGCCGGAGATGAAGTGCTTAAAGGGCTGGCGGTATGCTTTAATAAATATTTTGAAAACCAATTGGTTGCCCGTTTAGGCGGAGAAGAATTTGCGGTATTTTTTACTGAACTGACCGAGCAAGAAGCACTAAAACGACTAGAAAGTTTTCGATTATTTATTGAGCTTAATAGCCATGAGTTTAGCCAAGCACAAATCAAGTTTACGCTGTCGATAGGCTTCAGCCACAGTGAAACCTATCAAATTGACGAACTATTAAAACAAGCCGACTTAAAGCTCTACAAAGCCAAAGAGTCGGGGCGTAATAAAGTGGTTTAGTTTAACTAAACCACACCTGAGGCGACAATGGCTGCTTTTCTGCGTTTACGCGACTGATGGTATGAATCCCAACTAAAAATAGCCAGTGCACTCCAAATACACGCAAAGGTAATTACACGCTCAGCATCAAACACTTCACCATAAAACACCACTGCTAAAATAAACATTAAGCTAGGCCCTATGTACTGAAAAAACCCAAGCGTTGTGTATTGCAGTCGCTTAGCCGCGCCGGTAAAACACAGCAATGGTAGCGTAGTCACTATACCTGCACTTACTAATAGCGCATTAGTTAGCCAATCATTCGCTGGTAAATTAGACGTTTCAGTCGGCACCATTAACCACCAATAGGTCAGTGCCACCGGTAATAATATTAATGCCTCAATTAAAATCCCAGGCAGGGCATCAACCTGTAGTTTTTTACGTAATAGGCCATATAACGCAAAAGAAGTCGCTAACGAAAATGCCACAACCGGAAATGAACCAAAACTAATTAACTGTAATAAAACACCTGTAAAAGCCAAGGCAACAGCAGCTCCTTGCAACTTACGTAACCGCTCGTTTAAAAACACCATACCAAGTAATACATTTAACAAAGGATTGATATAGTAGCCTAAGCTGGCATCTAGCATGTGGTTGTTATTAATAGCCCATATAAACAACCCCCAGTTAAATCCCAGTAAGGTCGAGGTAACAACTAGCATCAGAATTAATTTAGGTTGGATTAAAATGCGTTTAATTTTATCCCAGTAGTTGAGCACACTCACCACCAAAATAAGAAACATCACTGACCAAATAACACGATGCATTAAAATTTCAAATGCTGATACATGTTGGATCATCTTAAAATAAATGGGTGCTAAGCCCCACATAAAAAAGGCGAGGCAGGCAAAAATGGCGCCCTTTCGCTGCTCGGTATCAATCGACATAGTAACCACTTGATGATTTAAAAGGCCGTAAGTTTAACCCCCTCTCACTTTTTAGCCAACTAAATACGTGCCCGTTCCAAACGCTATTTGTACCGACTGCTCGTTATGTAACTCCATCCGGCACACGCACACTTTATTTCCTGAGCGAATAAGTGTGGCGCTGGCAATAAATACCTCCCCTTTACCTGGGCGTAAATAATCGGTACGTAAATCTATGGTGCCCAGTGTTGCTAACTTTTTATGCACACTGGGTAAGTCGGCATCGTCTAGTTTTCCTATTACACTTGCTGCAGCAAGCATTCCGCCTACATTGTCGAGCACCGCAGAAATCACTCCACCGTGAAGAATCTTTTGCGCCGGATTGCCAATTAATACGTCTTGCCAAGGAAATGATATTTTAGCTTGTTCAGTACTAAGTGACTCTACTGCTATTTTTAAAAACTGGTTAAAGGGCATGTTATTAACAAACAGCGCCCCTACTTGATCGATCAACATTTCTTTATTCATTATTATTCTCTATGTTTTTAGTGGTACGATGAGTAAAGCACAGCTTGAGGCTATTGTAACCCCCTGCAGATTTTAGTTTATCACTACAGATGTGTGTACCAAGTAATGAAAGCTAAAGACATCCTGATAAAAAACCACTAAAATAGCGCCGATGAATACACTAACTCCTTCTCCTAATACGCTTGTGCGTAAACCCGAAACTGTACTCAAACAAGTGTTTGGTTACAGTGAATTTCGCGACGGTCAAAGTGCAGTAATTGATGCCGCCATTAATGGCCAAGATTCATTAGTATTACTGCCCACCGGTGGTGGTAAATCGGTGTGTTACCAAATACCCGCGTTGGTATTAGAGGGAGTCACCATTGTTATTTCTCCGCTGATCTCTTTAATGCAAGATCAAGTCACCCAGTTACAAGCACTGGGAGTTAAGGCCGCTTATGTCAATAACAGCCTAGCTCGCGAAGAACAACAATTAGTGTATCAGCAATTGCATCAAGGGCTGATAAAGCTACTTTATGTAGCTCCTGAAAAAGTGCTACAACGCGATTTTTTAGAACGGCTCTCTCATTTGAATGTTAGCTTGTTTGCTATTGATGAAGCACACTGTGTTTCTCATTGGGGTCACGATTTTAGACCGCATTATTTTCGTTTAAATGAGCTTAAACAACGCTTTGCACATGTGCCTATGATGGCACTCACTGCCACTGCCGATAAAGCGACTCGCTTTGATATTGTTGAGCAACTCAAGCTACAACAGCCCTACATTCATACCGGCAGTTTTGATCGCCCTAATATTCGTTACACCATAGAAGAAAAATTTAAACCTATGGTGCAATTACTGCGTTATTTAAAAGAGCAAAAAAATCAAAGTGGTATTATTTATTGCACCAGTCGTAAACGTGTTGATGATATAGCTGAAAAGCTTGCTGATGCAGGCCTTAATGCTGCCGCTTACCATGCGGGAATGAGTAACGAGCAACGTCAGTTTGTGCAAACCGGATTTGCCCGTGACGATATTCAAATTGTGGTTGCCACCGTTGCCTTTGGTATGGGAATTAACAAGCCTAACGTACGCTTTGTTCTGCATTACGACATTCCAAAAAGTATTGAAGCTTATTACCAAGAAACAGGCCGTGCTGGACGAGATGGACTGGCTGCAGAGGCCATCATGTATTTTGACCCTGCCGATATAGGCCGAGTTAGACGCTTTTTTGAAGATATTGACGATGAACAACGCCGCCGCGTAGAAGAGCAGCGCTTTAATGCCATGGCCAGCTTTGCCGAAGCACAAACGTGTCGTCGTCAAATATTATTGAACTACTTTAGTGAGTACCAACGCGAGCCCTGTGGGAACTGTGACATTTGCTTAAATCCACCTAAAAGTTTTGATGGCACATTAGTCGCACAGCAAGCGCTTTCATGTGTGTATCGCGCGCAACAACGATTTGGGTTAGGTTACATTGTAGAGTTATTACGCGGCGCGAATACTAGCCGCATTCGTGATAACAATCACCATGAACTTAGTACCTATGGCATAGGTAAAGATAAAAGCAGTGAATTTTGGCTTAGTATTTTACGCCAACTTATTCATCAAGGGCTATTAAGCCAAGATATAACCCAAGGCGCTTCATTGCGTTTAACTGAAGCTGCACGCGCTATTTTAAAAGGTGAATATGCGCTGCAATTGGCCGAGCCTCGCTTACAAGCTAAACACGTTTATCAGGATAAGTTAGCGCAGTTTAATTACGATAAAAAACTATTCGCTCGCCTGCGTGCATTACGTAAAGAATTAGCCGATGCCGATGATGTGCCGCCTTATGTAGTATTTAACGATAAAACGCTAGCCGAAATGGCGCAGCTTATGCCCACTAACGACAGTGAATTTTTAAAAGTGTCGGGGGTTGGTTTTACTAAATTAAACAAGTATGGCGGTGAGTTTTTAACCGCAATTCGACATTACCTAGCAACGCAATAAGCCCCTTATGACCGAACTTGAATACGATCACACACATCAATGTATTATTATTAAACCGACAGAGCTGCCGCACGATGAAGACTTTGAATTGTGGGGAACGTTATTTTTGCACAGCGATGAAATTAGCATTAATGAGTATGCCGCTGGGGCAGATCGTCATCAACTGCGTTTTAACTATGCTAACCACACATTTAATTTAAATTTTGAGCATTACAGCCAAAGTGTGTGGATTAATGGTGAAGGACAAGATGCCGACAACCTATTGGCAGCGTTAACATTTTATTTAACTTAAATGCATAGCTAATACCTTATAATCGCTATAAAAATAAAACTAAATCTGTCTTTTACTTACATATCAATAACAATGATGTAAGCTAAGAGTAAGTGTTTTATTTTGCAAAATAGCGCTAAAGAGGGTCAATGTTAAATAGAAAATGGATTGCACGTAGTTGTTTTAGCCTTTCTATTTCGAGTATGTTTATGCTCAGCGTTTGCGCGCAAGAAGCGCCACTAGCCCAAAGCTGCCCTAGTGACGACTCATCACAAACTCATGAAAATAATTTGCGTCGTCAAATTACATCTCAAACTCCAACACTCACAGCACAAAGTAACACTAAAATTGCCTCCATTACTTTGCAACAGCTTAATGTATTTAATACTGAACTAGAGGCTGAAAACAATGCATTATTTCGTTTTGCCAATCGGGCGCACATACAAACCGAGCCTGAGGTAATTAAGAGTATTTTACTGTTTAAGTCAGGCGATACCTTTAATCCAAAAGCGCTGGCCGAATCTGAGCGGTTACTGAGAAAACAAAGTTATTTATATGATGCACAAATTATTGCTGACGAAAATTGTGATGGAAATATTGATGTAACAGTAATTACTCGAGACTTATGGACTTTACTGCCCGAACTTAGTTTTAGCCGTAGTGGTGGTGAAAATAAATCAAGTATTGGTTTTCGCGAATCTAACTTATTTGGTTGGGGCAAACGGTTATCGTTTGCACGTAAAACAGACAGTGACCGAAATGGTTATTTATTTGTTTACGATGATCCTAATATCTTATCAACTCGCTACCGAGGGCGTTTAGAGTATGCCGACAACAGCGACGGTAAAAGTCATTTAGTTGAACTAACCTACCCGTTTTATGCCATCGATACGCCCTATAGTTATGGCGCCTTGAGTTACTCAACCCAACGAGAAGAAGCCTTATACATCAGAGGTGAAAAGTTTAGTGAGTTTGAACAAAAAACCGACCTAAACCAGGTGTTTTTTGGCCATTCTAAAGCCCTTAGTCATAACTGGACCCAGCGCTTGAGCCTTGGTTATATTGATGAGCAACACACTTTCAAAGCGATTGATTCTACCACTACAGCAGTGGCTGAAAACAGAAGCTTAAGTTACCCCTACATCAGCGGCCATTGGTTTGAAGATAACTTTATAAAAGTACGTAACTTTGACAGTATTTATCGTACTGAGGATTTAAATTTAGGCTGGAATATCAAAGCCACCCTGGGCTACTCCGATGAATCAATGAGTAACGACGATAGCCGCGCTGTGTACTCGTTTAATTTTAACAAAGCCCATTTTAGCACAAACCATACCCTTTGGCGTTTTCATGCAGATATTCAAGGCTATTGGAATAACGAGAAAAAACAGCTCGAAAACTTGCTCACTACTAGCCAAATTCAATATTATTTAAATACCAGTATTGATCAATCTTGGTATGTAAAAGCAAGGCTGCAATACGCAAAAAACCTCACTAATGATAAACAGCTCACCCTAGGGGGCGAAACTGGACTTCGTGGCTATCCTATGGAATTTCAACATGGGGATCGGAGTTTTTTAGTCAGTTTAGAAAAGCGCTATTACTGGGAATATGACTTACTACAGCTGTTTAAAGTGGGAGGGGCGGCCTTTTTAGATATTGGTCGAGCTTGGTATAACAACGACTCGAACACTCAGTATCAAGTTGAGAACACCCCAGTGCTAAAAAATGTGGGCTTAGGTTTGCGCCTTGCGCCAAGTCGTGCCAATGCGGGTACCATGATCCACCTTGATATAGCCGCGCCGCTAAATAAATATGATGATGTTGACTCGGTACAATGGCTGCTCAGCGTCAAAAATTCTTTTTAAAATCACTACTGCGCGCCTACGTTAAACGTTACACTTTGCGCCTATCATTATTGTGAGAGTACATTTTGGAATTAATCACCCTTTTAGAGCTTTTGGGCACACAATATAAACTTATCGTGACCGTGATTGCCCTTTTGAGCTTTCCGCTACTATTAAAAGTAACTAAAAAATTACTCGAAAAAGCTATCAGAGGTAAAATCGATTTACACCGAAAGTACCGTGCAGAGCTACTACTAAAAATAATACTCGCCTTTGTGATGCTGTGTTTAGTATTAGTTTTTTGGGGAATAGAACTGCGTGGTTTACTGGTATTAGGCTCTTCTTTATTTGCCATGCTAGGCGTTGCATTATTTGCGGCATGGTCATTGCTGAGTAACTTAACCGCGTTTTTACTGATGTTTATTCAAAATGACTGCCGTGTAGGTTATTGGGTAAGAATTGTGGATGGAGCCAACGCCATTGAAGGGCGTATTATTGAAATGGGGCTGATGAATGTCTTACTCGAACACGTTGATGGCCACAGAGTGATTTACCCTAATAACTTATTTGTTACCCGCCCGGTGTTAGTGCTTAATACGGAGCCTAAACCAACAAAAGCGCCTAAAATTAAACGCATTATTGGCCCTAAACCGCGTAGCTAAACAACACCTATTAAAAAACCGCGTTAGCTTAAAACTAAGGCGGTTTTTTATATCTACAGATAGAGTCATATCAATTCACTTAATTGAGCAAATTGGTATTAATTATTTAGTTCAGCCGTTTTCAGCTCATCATCTAAATCATTTATCTCATCAATAAACGTTTCTAACTGCTGCTCTACCAAACTATTTGCATGCGCAAAATAAGCAATATGGAATACGGCATCGCCTTCATTTACCAGTGGCATGGTCTGCTGGCCAATAATAATACCGCTTCGAGGAGCAAGGAGTTCAAGTTCTGAATCGCCAAGCGGACTGCTAATATAAGCAAGCACTTGGCCTTTCATTACTCGCTCACCTAACGATACTTGCGCTCTTACTATGCCGTCTACTTCAGCACGTACCCAACTAGTTGAACTTGCAATCACAGGATCAGGCAGTTTTTTAGGGCGTTTACCGCGTATCATTTTTAAATGTCGCATAACATAATCAACCCCTTGCACGCCTGCAGCAATCGCAATAGGGTCAAAGCGTAGTGCTTCACCCGCCTCATAAGTAATAACAGGTATACCTAAATTAGCGGCTTCACTACGCAGCGAGCCATTACGTAATGACGCATCTATAACCGCAGGCGTACCAAAGGCTTTAGCCATTTGCGCTGTTGCTTCATCGGCTAAATTAGCGCGAATTTGCGGTAAGTTAGTACGGTGAATCGCCCCCGTATGCAAATCAATAATATGCGTACAATGCACAGCTACTTGGTTAAAAAACATATACGCCATGCGACCTGCTAATGAACCACGCTCAGACCCCGGAAAACTTCGGTTCATATCACGGCGATCGGGCAGATAACGCGATTTATGAATAAAACCAAATACATTCACAATCGGGACCGCAATTAATGTACCACGCAGCTGATTAGGGTCGATTTTAGCCAGTAACTGGCGCACAACCTCAACCCCATTTAGTTCGTCGCCGTGTATAGCCGCACACACCATCAATACAGGGCCTTCCATTACACCGTTAACCACTTCAATAGGAATATTAAGCGGTGAATGGGTGTAAAGCTTTGCAGCTTCTAGCGCGAGTGTTTTACGTTCACCTACACCAATACTTTCACCTAATAGGGTGAAAGGTCGGTTAATTTTAACCTTTGCCACGAGTTGCCGTTCCTTTACTTGCAGCATTTTTCTCGATGAAATCAATCACCATGCCCGCAATGTCTTTACCTGTTGCCACTTCAATCCCTTCAAGACCTGGCGATGAATTTACTTCCATAACCAAAGGACCACGAGATGAGCGAAGTAAGTCAACGCCAGCAACGTTTAAGCCCATTGCTTTTGCCGCTGCAACCGCTGTTTTACGCTCTTCTGGCGTAATACGCACCAGTGTAGCGCTACCACCACGGTGAAGGTTTGAGCGGAACTCACCTTCTTGTGCTTGACGTTTCATTGCAGCAATCACTTTATCTCCGAGTACAAAGCAACGAATATCCGCACCACCCGCTTCTTTAATATATTCTTGTACCATGATATTGGCTTTTAAACCCATAAACGCTTCAATAACACTTTCAGCGGCTTTACGTGTTTCAGCAAGTACCACACCAATACCTTGAGTGCCCTCAAGTAGCTTAATAACGACCGGTGCGCCACCTACCATTTCGAGTAAGTCTTTTACGTCATCTGGCTTGCTAGCAAAGCCTGTTACTGGCATGCCTACGCCTTTGCGTGATAATAATTGTAGAGAACGTAATTTATCGCGCGAACGAGAAATAGCCACAGATTCATTAACCGGATAAACACCCATCATTTCAAACTGGCGTAATACAGAACAGCCATAAAAAGTAACTGATGCGCCAATACGCGGAACAATGGCATCAAAATCTTTTAGGTTTTCGCCGCGGTAATGGATTTCAGGTTGATCTGAGTTTATATTCATATAACAACGTAGCGCGTTAATCACTTTTACTTCATGACCACGTTGCTCAGCCGCTTCAATTAAACGACGCGTTGAATATAAATTTTTGTTGCGAGATAAAATACCAATTTTCATAGTTAAAACCTTAACTAAATTATGTTGAGCAAGCACATATAAGTATGTTTGCTACTCAACGAATTCTTATAATAAATGTGATAAAGCCGGATCAACGACTATACGATTTTCCATAGCTGTGCGTCCTAATAACATTCTAAACTTCATTGACGCACGACTTGTTAATGTAATTTCTATTGGCCAACTAAATTCGCCAGCATGTAATGTAGTTTCAATAAAGTAACGCAGTTCTTTTTGGCCACTAGAGCTGGTAACGTACTTCATTTTTTTAACTTTGGCATTGCAGGTGATTTGCGTTTGCTCGTCTTCTTGCAATGGTTGGGCTATAAATTTAACCCATTTTTCGCCTTCCACTTCATATTCTTCAATATTAATTGCATGAATACAGGAAGTACGTGCACCGGTATCTATTTTTGCTTTAATTTGCTCGATGCCCAGCTCGGGTAAACTCAACCACTCACGCCAACCAACTGTTATTTTTGTCGTCATAAATGTGCCCTTAGTAAAAAAAGTGTTTTATACGCTACAGCAAATAAAACACCAACAAAATAAATTAATCTACTCGATAAGCCGATTTGATTGACCTTTTAAGTTAACTCGTTTAACAATGCAGCTCTTACGTATGCATTTAACCATAGGCTAAAACATAAGTTTTTGTTGTTAAACTCAGTTTAACATATACAAAGTAAAGCTAAATTTTATTTATTTAACTAGGGTCTGTTGACCTTTACGAATTAATATTTGTTCAAACTAGGGGCAATTTAATCGCGGCGCGAGGTTTGTAACCTAGTGGGCTAAGTAAAAATCGAGCAACAAAGAGTTAATTGCCCCTAGGCAGAACCCTTCGGGCAGCGCCTATTTGGCATTGATGTTGTGTTATCGCCTATTTATGGGGAATAACCACACTCTGCCTTGCCTAAATACCAAATAGACTGCTGTAAATTTAACCTTGAAAGATAAACAGATCCTAAATACATTACAGTTAACTGTATTGAAAATATACTATCGATGAGAAATTATTATGATTAATGGCTTACTTCATGCGCTTATTCTTGATGAAAAAGGCGGTGCACGCCCCATAGAAAACAGCAAGCAATTACACCAATGGCAACCTACTGATGGAAAACTGTGGGTGCATATGGACTACAGCCAAACAGATGCGGTAGATTGGTTAAAAAACTGCGGGCTGTTAAACGACTATGAACTGGAATCACTCACTGCTGATGAAACGCGTCCACGAATAACGCCAACAACTAATGGCCATATGTTATTTTTACGCGGGATCAACTTAAACCCAGCACAAAGCCCTGAAGACATGGTATCTATTCGGTTATTTATAAATAACGATGTGGTGATCACCACGCGTAAGCGCCGATTATTATCAGTGCAAGATATTCTAGCCTCGTTGAATATTAATGAGGGGCCATGCAGTATTTCTGAATTGGTGTGTACATTAGCGCACAAGCTCACTTCACGTATGCAAACAGTAATTGATGAGCTAGATGAAAGCTTAGATGATTTTGAAGAGGAAATTGATGAGCCCAGTAAAAAGTTTGATAATCAAGGCTTGTCGCAACTTCGCCGTCAAACCATCGCGCTAAAACGTTACTTAAAACCACAAAAAGAAGCACTCAGTAGCATGGTTAATAATCATTACCCATGGCTTTTTGACGATGATAAAGCCAAGCTAAATGAAACCACCAATTTACTTATTCGCTATTTAGAAGAGCTCGATAGTTCAATAGAGCGCGCACTTGTTATCCAACAAACCATTACAAATCAGGTCTCTGAGCAATTAAATCAGCGGATGTATGTAATGTCGGTGGTGGCTGCTTTATTTTTACCGCTGGGCTTTCTAACTGGATTATTGGGGGTCAATGTCGGCGGTATACCTGGAACAGAAAGCCCCTATGCATTCACTGCATTTGTGGTGTTTTTAATTGTTTTAACTGGTGGGATTGGTATTTACTTTAAAAATAAAAAGTGGCTGTAATTACAATACAGATCCAACAAGGCACAAAAAAGGCGAACATATTGTTCGCCTTTTGCATTGGTAATCTTTACTCTTGAAAGTAAGTGCCCCAACCGTCGTATTCAACATCGCATTCAACAGCAAGTTGCGCGAGTTTGTCAACGTCTTCCATTATCACGTCGACATCTAACTCGGCTTCAACAACAATGTCAAAACTCCAAATTTTTTCACCGTCTTCAAGCTCAAGTTCTGCTGGCTCTTCTACATCGTAACCTAGTTTAAACGCAGCCAATGCCGCTTGTTCTAACTTAGTAAAGTCTTCACATACAAAGTGGTGTTCTACTTCATAAAGAATTTCTGGATCGGAACCATCTTCAAGTAGTGAAGTTACGATGTCTTCACTTATTTCACGCCAGTTTTCCATTATTTCTCTCTCACTTGAGCATCTAATTCTGTTATTTTAGCAGCCATAACACTGTGCACACTTTTAGCATGTTCACGGGCACTGATACTGTTATCAAGTGCTATGGGGGCTAACATTTCAATGTAAATTGTACCATTATCCCAGCGATTTAGTTTAATGGTTTTATCGGTTGTGTTCATACATACTGGCACAACAGGCACCTCTGCACTCATTGCGGTATGAAATGCACCGGTTTTAAAGGGGAGTAAACCACGACCATAACTACGCGTCCCCTCAGGGAACATCCACACCGATAAGCCTTTTTGTTTTATTTTAGCCGCTGCTTTTGAGATTGTGCCAGCAGCTTTTGAACGATTTGAACGGTCGATTAAAATATTACCCGACAACCAATAAAGCTGCCCAAAAAATGGGATCCATTTAAGACTTTTTTTGCCAACGCTCACACAATTTTTTGGTACCATGGCTGGAATAGTAAATAAATCGTAGCTATTTTGATGATTCGCTACATACACAGCAGGCCCCACCTTAAGCGCATCAGGGTGATATTTTAGTTCTAATTTAACCCCAAGCATTTTAGCCATTGAGCCAAACCAACTTGCAATAACGTGCACATTATTAGGATGAAATGGTCTAAATATTGATAACAACAAACCAAAAAAACAACTTAATAATATAAACAACAGCATTATTAAAATACGTATAACAGCTAGCAAGTGCGCCTCTCCAATATAACCACAATCATGTATTGCTTTATTATAACGTTATTTTGTTGCGCAGACGAGAAAATAGCGCACAAGCGTTCGCTGAAATAAAACAGTCATAAAAAACGGCTTACCTAAGTAAGCCGTTATCTAATTTAGTCTAATTTTCCGAGTGTTTTAACTTTGCTCAGTATCTGAATTTGGCTCATCAACTTGCTGAGGTGTTAACTCTACCACGGCTTCATCAACGCGCTGTAAACCACGAGGTAACTTGTTCCCTCTGCGGCCTCGCTCGCCATGGTAATGCTCAAGGTCGCTTGGTTTAAGCGTCAATTTACGCTTACCTGCATGCAGCGTAACACTGCTCCCTTGCGGCACAACAGCTAATACTTTTACAAACTCTTCGCGCGCTTGTACTTTAGCGCCCGGAATAGAAATAATCTTATTGCCCTTGCCTTTACCTAGCTTAGGTAAATCACGCAGTGGGAATAACAACATTCGTCCCTCGTTAGAAATTGCCATACAGTAATCACTGGCAACGTCATTCACGCGAATTGGCGAAAGTAACACACCACCTTTTGGCACACTCACTAAGGCTTTACCGTTTTTGTTTTTACTGACTAAATCTTTAAAGTCAGTAATAAAGCCATAACCGGCATCAGAAGCCATTAGCAATACTTGAGCGTCTTCACCCATAACTACGTGCTCAAAGCTTGCGCCTGAGGTTAAGTTAAAGCGCCCTGTCATAGGCTCGCCTTGGCTTCTTGCAGAAGGAAGGCTATGCGCATCGGTCGCAAATGCACGCCCTGCTGAATCTAAAAATACCGCAGGTTGATTACTTTTACCTCGCGCTGATGCTCTATAGCCATCACCGGCACGGTAATTTAACCCTTCTACATCTAAGTCATGCCCCTTACCAACACGTGCCCAGCCTTTATCAGATAAAACAACAGTCACAGACTCTGAAGGGATTAAATCTTTTTCGCTCAGTGCTTTGGCTTCCACACGCTCAATAACAGGTGAGCGACGATCGTCGCCATACATTTCTGCGGCTTCTTGAATTTCTTTTTTAAGCAACGTCGACATGCGACGGTCTGAGCCTAATGTTTGCTCTAATTTGTCACGCTCTTTGGCTAATTCGTCTTGCTCACCACGAATTTTAAACTCTTCAAGTTTTGCTAAATGGCGAAGTTTTAATTCTAAAATGGCTTCCGCTTGAATATCGGTTAACTCAAAGCGTTCCATTAATAATGGTTTAGGCTTATCTTCAGAGCGGATAATTTCTATAACTTCGTCAATATTTAAAAAGGCAGCAAGCAAGCCCTCTAAAATATGTAATCTTGCGAGTACTTTATCGAGTCGATATTGCAAACGACGACGCACTGTTTCACGTCTAAAGGTTAACCATTCAGTTAAAATACTACGTAAGTCTTTAACCTGTGGACGGCCATCTAAGCCCAGCATGTTTAAGTTTACGCGGTAATTTTTTTCAAGATCGGTTGTTGCAAATAAGTGCGCCATTAATGGCTCAGCTTTAATTCGGTTTGAACGCGGCACAATCACAATACGGGTTGGATTTTCGTGATCAGACTCATCACGTAAGTCAGCCACCATTGGTAACTTTTTAGCGTTCATTTGCGCTGCAATTTGCTCAAGTACTTTTGCACCCGAACATTGGTGCGGCAAAGCGGTAATGACGATATCGCCCTGCTCTTCACAATACACTGCACGCATTTTAATTGAGCCACGACCGGTTTTATAAATTTTGTGAATATCAGCTTTAGGCGTAATTATTTCAGCATCAGTTGGATAATCAGGCGCATGTACTAAATCCAATAACTCTTCGAGTTCTGTTTTTGGTTTATCAAGTAATAAACAACAGGCACTGGCTACTTCACGCACATTATGCGGCGGTATATCGGTTGCCATACCCACAGCAATACCGGTGACACCATTAAGTAATATATGCGGTAAGCGCGATGGCAATACTAATGGTTCATCCATGGTGCCGTCGAAGTTTGGCGTCCAATCAACAGTCCCTTGGCCTAACTCTTTAAGTAATACTTCAGAGAATTTAGATAAACGCGCTTCGGTATAACGCATTGCCGCAAACGACTTCGGATCATCTGCTGCACCCCAGTTACCTTGACCATCAACTAACGGGTAGCGATAAGAAAACGGCTGCGCCATAAGTACCATGGCTTCATAACAGGCACTATCACCATGAGGATGGTATTTACCTAATACGTCACCCACGGTACGGGCTGATTTTTTGTATTTAGCACTTGCCGATAATCCCAACTCACTCATCGCATAAATAATACGACGCTGAACGGGTTTTAGGCCGTCACCAACGTGCGGTAAGGCACGATCCATGATCACGTACATTGAATAATTTAAATAGGCGTCTTCGGTAAAACGCCCCATTGTTTGCTGTTCAATTCCTTGCATTAGCAAGGTATCTGTATCACTCATTAAAGCTTACCTAGTTTTTCTTATAGCTTACGCGGTAAATTACGTTTGCGTAATCATCGCTTACCAATAGACTGCCATCATTTAATTGTGCAAATGCAACAGGGCGTCCAAATGTCGTTTCGTCTTGCATAAAGCCGGTGATCAGTGGCGTATACTTTGTTACCTTGGCATTTTCTATAGTTGCCACTGCCACTTTATAACCGACCTTTTTAGAGCGGTTCCATGAACCATGCTCAGCTACAAATAACTGTTGTTTATAGCTATCAGGGAACTGCTTGCCGGTATAAAAATGAATACCTAATGGCGCAACATGCGCACCTAATGCCAATGCAGGTTGAGTGTAGTCAGCAATGTTTTTGCCTTCACCAAACTCCGGATCAACAATAACGCCGCCATGCACGTATGGAAAACCAAAATGTTCTTCTTCTTTAGTGATGCGGTTTAGCTCATCGGGTGGAATATCATCCCCCATCATGTCACGGCCATTATCGCTAAACCATAGCATTTGCGTGCTAGGGTGAAAGTCAAAGCCTACAGTATTGCGCACACCTTTGGCTAAAGTGGTTATTTCTTTGGTGTCGGTGTTTAACGAAAAAATACGACCAAACCGAGCATCTTCCTCACAAATATTACAGGGAACACCCACCGGAATAATCAGCTCGCCGTTTGGCGCAAAGCGTAAAAACTTCCAGCCATGGTGGCGCTCTGACGGTAAATCGCTATAAAACACTTCATACTCAGGGTTTTTGAGGTGCTTATCGATATTTTTAAAACGAATAATACGGTG
This sequence comes from Pseudoalteromonas sp. APC 3495, assembly GCF_030407645.1. Lineage (NCBI taxonomy): Bacteria > Pseudomonadati > Pseudomonadota > Gammaproteobacteria > Alteromonadales > Pseudoalteromonadaceae > Pseudoalteromonas > Pseudoalteromonas sp. APC 3495. Next base: position 39,113 of record NZ_JASDDA010000004.1, read on the forward strand.
CACTTCACCGACATATAAGTCACCGTCTTTAATCGCTAAACCCGAGGGCATATTCAGTCCCTCTGCAATCACTATTTTTTTATCTGCAACGCCGTCGCTGTTATGATCAATCAATGCATACACATTACCCGCATTACGCGAACCTGCATACACTATACCTCGGCTTGATACTGCAATTTGCCGAGCATTTTCAACATCATCAGCAAATAAGCTTATTTCAAACCCTGGGGCAGCCGTCAGCTTGTCGAGAATATTTTTCGCCATCACTGGCGATGACATAAAGCCGACTAACAACAGTGTGCTAAATAGTCTTTTCATTTGCCTCTCCTGTAGCCCAAAGGCTTATTAAACTTGTGCTTTGTTACCGTGATCTTCAAGCCATTGGCGGCGATCTGATGAACGCTTTTTAGCAAGTAACATATCCATCATTTCCATTGTTTGTTCTTCTTCATCAAGTGTTAGCTGCACTAAACGACGGGTATTTGGATCCATGGTTGTTTCACGCAATTGTAGCGGGTTCATTTCACCCAAGCCTTTAAAGCGTTGCACGTTTACCTTACCGCGTTTTTTCTCTGCTTCTATACGCGCTAAAATGCCCGTTTTTTCATCTTCATCAAGCGCGTAATAAACATCTTTACCAATATCAATTCTAAACAGCGGTGGCATAGCAACATACACATGCCCAGTTTTTACCAATTGTGGGAAGTGGCGCACAAATAAGGCACACAATAAAGTGGCAATGTGCAGTCCATCCGAGTCAGCATCCGCTAATATACATATTTTATTGTAACGCAGCCCTGATAAATCACTTGAATCGGGGTCAATACCCAATGCCACTGAAATATCATGCACTTCTTGAGAGGCCAAAATTTGCCCTGATTCTACTTCCCAAGTATTTAAAATTTTACCTCTTAGTGGCATGATTGCTTGGAACTCACGATCTCGCGCTTGTTTAGCTGAGCCACCCGCTGAATCACCCTCTACTAAAAACAATTCCGTGCGGTCATTATCAGCAGCACTACAATCGGTCAGTTTGCCTGGTAATGCAGGGCCTGAAGTAACACGTTTACGAACTACTTTTTTAGCCGCGCGTAAGCGACGCTGTGCATTTGAAATACACAATTCAGAAAGTAACTCTGCAGTGTCAGTGTGCTCATTTAGCCATAAGCTAAAAGCATCTTTTACGACACCCGATACAAACGCAGCACATGAACGTGATGAGAGTTTTTCTTTGGTTTGCCCTGCAAATTGTGGGTCTTGCATTTTTACCGACAATACATAACTACAACGTTCCCAAATATCATCTGGGGTGAGCTTTACACCACGTGGTAATAAGTTTCTAAATTCACAAAATTCACGCATCGCCTCTAAAAGCCCTTGGCGCAGGCCATTTACGTGGGTGCCACCTTGTGCGGTAGGAATTAAGTTTACATAACTTTCGGCTGTTGACTCACCGCCTTCAAGCATCCATACAACGGCCCAATCAGCGCCTTCAATAGAACTTGAAAACTCACCTACAAATGGGTCTTTAGGCAGTATCTCATAGCCTTTAACTGCTTCTACTAAGTAATCTTTTAAGCCGGTTTCATAAAACCACTCTTGGGTTTCTTTCGTTTGTTTATTTACAAACTTAATACGCAAACCTGGGCATAGTACCGCTTTGGCTTTTAATAAATGGTTAAGCTTAGTCAGTGAAAAGTTAGCAGAATCAAAATAGCTGGTATCTGGCCAAAAGCGCACGTTAGTACCGGTATTGCGTTTACCCACTGAGCCAATAACATTTAAATCTTCAACTTTATCGCCATGCTCAAAAGCCATTCTAAATTGCTGTGCGTCACGGCGAACCGTTACTTCCACGCGGGTAGATAGCGCATTAACGACCGAGATACCTACCCCATGCAAACCACCAGAGAACTGGTAATTTTTATTTGAAAATTTACCACCTGCGTGTAATTTGGTGAATATTAGTTCAACCCCAGGAATACCTTCTTCAGGGTGAATATCTATCGGCATCCCCCGACCATCATCGCTCACTTCAAGTGAGTTATCTTCATGCAAAATGACATCAATACGCGTCGCATGCCCGGCCATTGCTTCATCAACACTGTTATCAATAACCTCTTGGCCTAAATGATTGGGGCGCGATGTGTCTGTATACATGCCTGGGCGGCGTTTTACCGGCTCTAATCCATTAAGTACTTCAATAGCTTCGGCGTTATAATTTTGTTGAGTCATAGTTTTTATCTTTATATACGCTAATATCTGATTTTAAGAAAATCGACAATGCTTGAAAAAGCTCGCTCAAAGCCATTAAAGCTATGATCGCCGCCAAATTCAATTAACTGTTTACATTGTGAGTAATACTTTATTGCGTGCTGAAAATTTAACACTTCATCCCCTGTTTGCTGTAATAAATACAACAGCTCAGGGTGTTTTAACTCTGTCACCGTTAATGCTTTTAACGCATCTATATGACGAGATTGTAATTGGTAATTATAATCTTGATACGGATTATAATTAGGCCCAAGTATAGGCTCTAATAATGTATATGGGGCAACGGCAGGATTAATTACCACCGCAGGAATTTGATAACGCTGCGATAAATACGTAGCAAAAAAGCCACCTAACGAGCTGCCCAATAATACGGTATTCGGTGTTAATAGTTGTTCAAGCGCTATAATCGCCTCTATAGGTTCATGGTTTAAGCGTGGCACACAATAATCAACATCATAGTGTGCCATAAGCTCACCAAAGCGCACAGCTTTATATGATTTTTCAGAGCTATTAAAACCGTGAATATAGATTACTCGTTTAACCATATCACGTCCGTGCGTATATGCACCTTTTGTTGCTCAGCATTTAAGTGCAGCATACGATAAGCCGCCCCTTTATCTTCTTGCTGCCAAGTAGCACTGTGCTTTGTAAACTGCACGGAACTGGCCGGTGTCGCGTAAATATCAAGCTCTCTAAATTGCTGTTGGTAGTCATTGTGAACATGCCCATGAAACAGCGCATCAACTCGGCCATTATTAACTAATAAATTTAATAGCTGCGGCCCATTTTCTAGTATGTGTTTATCTAGGTAGCCATTAATAGGCAATGGGTTATGATGGCAAAATACAATATGACGATTATCTGAATCGACTAAACACGCCATAATTTCCTCTAAATGCGAGGGCGTCACCCACCCAGCAGGGGTATTTCCTTTAGAATTAAGTAATAAAAGCTCAAACCCTTGCGCCACAATATGTTTAGCGCGTTGTATTTGCCCGCCACTAATTAAATTGAGCTGTTCAATTTCATCATGATTGCCGGGAACCCAAAATACGGGGCAATTTAGTTCACTATTATGAATCAGTTCAGCAAATAATAAATAGGAATCAAAGCTGTGATCTTGGGTTAAATCGCCACCAAATATCAAGGCATCAGGCTGCTGTTTTGCTATATCTGTAAGTGCCCTAATAAAATGTTCTGCGGTGTTAACCCCAAAATACTCGCCCTGCTTATCGCTAAAAAGATGACAATCCGTTATATGGGCTATACGAAGCTGGGCTTGCTCAAAATAATACGTATCATCAAACCAAGCCATTATTTACATCCCAATTAAGTGTTGATTGACCTCGCTCTACACAGGCAACCAACCAATCATATAAAAAAGCATTCAACTGATACTTTTCATCTTTTTGATGCATCTTAGGATTAGGGTAGCCATAGGAAGGTTTGATTCGTTGGTGGTAATCATGATGGACAATTTCGGCTACTTTAGCATCATTATATAAGCGCACTGTTAAATACAAAGGCGAAATACCACTTACCATTCCTGATAACTGTTTAATAGAGACATCAAGGGTGTACTTGGCATTGTCATCTATGTTGATGGCAAATTCACTGTGGCCCAGTTTGATTTCTCTAACACTGCCAATCGCTCGTTCACTAGGTAGTAATTTTAAAAGGCGTACGTAATTATGCTCACAAAGTGTTAAATACTTTGGAAGGCTTTGAATGTATCGATTAGTCGTTAAAAGTGCTGTCAAAATACCGCCATTACTATTAAAAAATTAAAAACTATGCCCACTTCTTACGTATTCTGTCGCGATTTAGTGCTAACCATTGCAAGCAAATTACCGTAGCCGCATTATCTATCTCGCCACGATTGAGTCGCTCAAATGCTTCATCTAAATCCATAATATGCGTTTTAATATCTTCACCTTCGGTGTCTAAGCCATATATACCGGTATTAATTTGGCTTAAGTCGGCGTGAGCTAAATATAAAAACAAACGCTCTGTAGTACCGCCGGGGCTTGAAAGGTAAGACAACATAAACTCAAGTTCTGTTAAATTAAGTCCCGCTTCTTCAAACGCTTCTTTTTTAACAACCGACTCGTAATCTTCACTGCCATCGGTCATGCCCGCTATACATTCTAACAGCCAAGGCGTGTGTTTGCTTTTAATTGCGCCAATTCGAATTTGTTCAATTAGCAGCACTTGCTCAGTTACTGGGTCATAAGGTAAAACTGCGACCGCATCTCCGCGTTCAAGAATTTCTCGACGAATTACCTCAGACTCTCCACCCGCAAATAAGGCATGCTTAAATTGATAAAGGTTTATTTTAAAAAAACCATCATACAAATTTTCAATTGGTTTTAATCTCACATCGTCATGGGTAAATTTAATACGACTTTTATTCGCCATCTATTCTTTCCTTTTTGAGGGTGCAAATACATCAACGTCATTTAGGTATATATTCTGTTACACTTGAGAACGCTGTTTTACTAATTTTTTTTTTAGTTATTAGTTAAAACAGGTTAACATGCTACTAGTACAAAAATTGTCTAAGGACCGAACATCACATGAAAAAGAACATCCTTGCTGCACTGGTTAGTTTATCATGCGCATTGGGCTCAACCGTAGCCAATGCAGAAGATTTACTTCAAGTTTTTGAAATCGCAACAGCCAACGATCCTACCGTTTTAAAAGCAAAAGCCCAAGCTGATGCACAATCATACCAAAGCGATCGCGCTATGAGCGCACTATTACCGCAAATTGGTTTAAGCATGAGTTATGAAAAAAGTGACTCGACCTCTTTTCAAAGCATAGGCGATTTATCAAACCAAGTTAAAGTCGAAAGTGAAACGGACCAATTCAGACGTGGTATTAGCTTAAGCCAAACGCTATTTGATTTGGGCGCGTGGAATTCACTCGGCATTGCTGACAAACAAGCACTGCAAGCTAGTGGCCAGTACGATTTTGCTAAACAAGATTTAATAGTACGTGTGGCTGAAGGCTATTTTAACGTATTAAGCGCTATTGATAACCTTGAATTTGTACAAGCTGAAAAACGTGCCATTGAGCGCCAACTTGAACAAACTAAACAACGTTACGCTGTAGGTTTAACGGCTATTACCGATGTACATGAAGCACAAGCACAATTTGATAACTCAGTAGCGCAAGAAATCATTGCTAATAATGCGGTAGAAACAGCCCGTGAGCAACTACGTGAGATCACCGGTAAATACCATGCAAAGCTAGATATGTTAAACACCGAAACGTTTTCTACTGTTAAGCCAAGTACGCCTGCAACTGATTTAGTTAAAATAGCTAAAGACAAAAACTTAAATCTGCAAGTATCAAAAATAACGGTTGATATAGCTAAAGAACAAATTGAACTCGCAAAAGCAGGTCATTACCCAAAACTAACGTTAAATGCTAGCTACGGCGACTCATTAACAGATAGTGAGTTAAATGGCGTTAGTTTTGACGATCAACCTCGTTCAGATTCAAGCTCTATTGGACTAAACTTTAGCGTACCACTTTACTCAGGTGGCGCAACGGTTGCTGCAACAGATCAAGCACGTGCATTTTACGTTGCTGCGAGCCAAGATTTTGAAACCGATTATCGTGCAGTAACTCGCTCAGTTATTACTTCTTACAATCAAGTGGTATCTGACATTGCAACATTTAAGGCGCTTGAACAAGCTGTTATTTCAGCACAAAGTGCACTAAAAGCCACTGAAGCGGGTTTTGAAGTAGGTACACGTACAATCGTTGATGTACTGATCAGTACGCAAAACTTGTACAATGCAAAGCGTAATCTTGCTGATGTGCGTTATCGTTATGTTGTATCAACGCTTCGCTTAAAACAAGCGACAGGAACATTAAGCCGCGAAGACTTAGTGGGTATAAACCAAGGTTTAAATACCGTTAACTAAGCAGACGACTTCATTATAAATAATCACTAAAGCCAGCTTTTTGCTGGCTTTTTGTATTTTTAAGCACATAGCGTTAAACTAACGTTTTATTTTTAGAGAAAAATTTTTGTGGTTAACTCATCCCCTTTTAAAGCCTCTTTTTTAGGTCCTCGTTACTGGCTAACCTGGATTGGTGTTTTGTTTTTATATCTCATTTCATGGTTACCACAAAAACTACAATTAGCAATGGGTAAGCAGCTAGGACGCTTGGTTCATAAATATATGAAGCGTAGAAGGCACATTGCTGAAGTTAATATTAAGCACTGCTTCCCCACAATGAGCGAAGCCGAGCAACAACAGCTAGTACTTAAGAATATGGAAAATACCGGTATTGCTATGGTCGAAACCGGCATGGCTTGGTGGTGGCCACAGTGGCGGGTAGAAAAGGTACTCGGATCACTAAAAGGGCTTGAACATTTTGAGCGCGTACAACAATCAGGAAAAGGCGTTTTATTACTTGTTCCTCATGTGCTTCACCTTGAAATGGCAAGTCGAGTGATGGGATTAAAGTGCCAAGGCATTGGTTTTTATCGCCCACATAATAATCCGCTGATGGAATACTTCACCACCAACGGACGCCTTCGCTCTAACGAGTACATGGTTGGAAAAAAAGACGTAAAAGGATTATTAAAAGCATTAAAGAACAAAAAAGTTTGCTATTACTTACCCGATCAGGATTATGGCCGTAACCGCTGTGAGTTTGTGCCTTTTTACGCAGTACCCGATACAGCAACCACCACTGGTACACTAATGTTTGCAGGTAGTAAAAACTGCGAAACAATGAGCTTAATTGCTTATAGGGATAACAACGGAAAGTACCACTTAGAAATCGTGCCTGAGCTTGAAAACTTCCCGAGCGGCGATAATAAAGCCGATGTAACACGTGTTAATCAGCGCATGGAACAATCAATAAATGCCGCCCCTGAACAATATATGTGGTTGCATAGACGCTTTAAAACACGACCCGATAAAGACGCCCCCTCTTTTTATTAAAGATGGGTTATTAAAATAACAAAGATGAGTAACAGCCATGTGGTTTTGGATTAGATATATACTTTTAGCTTTATTGTTAATTGGTGCAGCTATTTACTTTCTACTAAATGGTTCGTCGTCACTTAATTATCAACAAACCACTAACGCTGCGGCTGAAGGGTTATCGCGGTTTTATGCATCAATCCGAGATAGAATTTCTGTCAATAAAGACAATGACAAATTTGTCATTGAACTCGAAAAACCCGATCTTAGCCTCGACAGAGCGCTAAACCAACGCTCTTTTGTAGTAGAGCCTATGCCTTTAAATTGGAGTGGAGAAGTAGGCCCGCGTCGCTTTCAACGTGACTCAACCTTGCGTACTGTACTGACCCAATATGCTAATAACGAAGGTATTACTTTAATGTGGTACTTAGACAAAGATTACGTAATAAAAGATCACTTTCGTATAGATAGCAGTTTTAACTCCGCTTTATACCGCGTTAGCCGCTCTATTAATGATGACTTTTCAAATGAAGTGTATGCGTTTTTCTGCCCTAAACAACGTGCAGCGGTGATTACCGAGCTACCGTCTGAATTTGTACGCTCAAACTGTTTAAAGCTAAGCAATTAACTACATTCGGTTTAATTTTGTTGATATGCGCTCAAATATTGCTGAGCGCATAACATTAAATTGCTCAATCTAGCCCAAATATTGCCTTCCAAACCGTGCTAACATTATTGATATTTTCACTAAACTCTTCGCGTTTAACGCAGCGACCTTGCTGGTCTAAGCTCAACACATGATAGCGTGAGCGATAGTCTATATACGCTTGAATAAGCTGCTTTTTTTGAATATCGCTGATACAGCCAATTTTAGCCGCGTCCGTTAAAATTCTCACATTGTCAGAATTATCGCATAAGTGGGTAAACTCATGGGCATGTTTTAATACCAAGTATTGCGTTATAAACTCAATATCGGTCATGGCACCCACATCTTGTTTTAAGTCAAATTGCTGCGCATTGCCTTTAGCCAAATGGCCACGCATTTTTTCGCGCATTTTAATCACGTCTGCTTTTAAAGTATCTTCATCACGTTGTTGGCACAATATCTCGGCGCGAATTTGTGCAAATCGTGTTACTAATTCAGCTTGACCTAAAATCAGCCTCGCTCTAACCAGCGCTTGGTGCTCCCATGTCCATGCTTGCGTTTGCTGATAATGATTAAAGCTTTCTAGATTAATAGCTAATAGCCCTGATGCACCTTCTGGACGCAGACGAGTATCTAACTCATATAAAATACCTGAGGCGGTACGGGTATTAAATAAATGCATTAATCGTTGTGCGAGTTTTAAATAAAACTGTCTTGAGTCAATCGCTTTATCACCATTAGTGTAGCTTGTACCATCATGGTTATGCACAAAGACTAAATCGAGATCAGAGTCATAACCCACCTCAAAACCGCCAGTTTTACCATACGCAATAACCGCAAACCCCTTGTTTTCATCATCGGTATTAGGTGGCATACCAAAGCGTTTTACGCAGTGGTACCACGCAATATTTACAGCCTGATCGACTATCGCTTCAGCCAATGCTGTTAAGTGATCGCTTACTTTCATTACATCAATAACGCCCGTCGCATCAGCTGCGGCAATGCGTAATTGATGGGTTTGCTTAAACTGACGCAGCGCTTCCATTTGCTGCTCTAAATCGTCATGTTCAATGCGTAAAAAATACTGCCTTATTTCATCTTTATACGCAGTTAATGGGGTTGGCTTGTAAAGCACTGCTGGGTCGATAAGTTCATCGAGCAAAATGGGGTATAATGAAATATGCTCGCCAATCCATTTACTGTGACAACAAAGTAAAACCAATTGTTTTAGCGTTCCTGGATTTTCATACAGCAACTCTAGATAAGCGGTGCGCGAAATAATTTTATTTAATATTTGGCATACCGTTGCAAAGGCGCTAGCACTGGCATTAAAGTCGTTTAACTGTTTAAGTAATGCCGGCATTAATTTATCAAGAATATCGCGCCCACGATTGCCTACTTTAGCTTTAGAAAGTCGTTGTTTAAAGTCGTATAATGGTGTTTGCCACTCATCTCTGGGCTCATTTAAAAAGCTAACATCGCCGTGATCCCAAGCACTAATAAACGCCCCTTCACAGGTATCAAGTGGTTCAGTTTCTTCGCCTATAACCTGTGTAAATTCGTTATGTATTTGGCTCATCACATGATCTATTTTAACAAGCGTTGCCGCAAAATCTGCCTGAGCGAGCAACACATTGAGTCGCTGTTGATTGAGCTCATCCTCGGGCAGTGTTTGTGTTTGTTGATCATCAAATATTTGTAGGTATTGCTCTACTTTGCGTAAATATAAGTAATTGCTTTTTAAATCTTTAGCTTCAAGCTCATCAATAACTTGGCTAACTGTTAGCTCTTTTAATGCAATTAGTAAAGATTGCGTTTGTAAGTTGGCCTCTCTGCCGCCTCGCACCATTTGCAAAGCCTGAACAATAAACTCCACTTCGCGAATGCCACCACCACCTAACTTAATATTATTGGTTAAGCGCTTACGACGCACCTCTTGGGCAATCATAAGCTTCATTTTTCTTAGCGACTCAATAACCGAAAAATCAATATAACGGCGATACACAAAAGGCTTTAATAACGTATTAAACTCCTGCCAATAAATGTTAGGCGTGCCAATTAAGCGCCCTTTTAACATCGCGTAGCGCTCCCAATCACGCCCTTGCTCTTGGTAGTAATCTTCAATGGCATTAAAGCTCATTACCAACGGACCACTTTCCCCAAATGGTCGCAAACGCATATCTACGCGAAAAACTTGGCCATCGACCGTACATTGATTAAGTGCTGTAATTAGCTTTTGGGCAACTTTAGTATAAAAGACAGATGCTTCAAGCGAGCGACGCCCACCTTGGGTTTTAACATTGCGAGGATATGCAAAAATAAGATCGATATCAGATGAATAATTGAGTTCTTGTCCACCTAGTTTACCCATTCCTAATACCATTAACGGTAACGGGTTGTTGTGCTCATCCAATGGCTCACCATTGGTTTTAGCGACATTTTTATAGGCCCATTGATTAGCACTGTCGATCAGTTTATTAGCAAGTTCACTAATATATTTAATACTATTTTCAATCGGGTTTTTGCAGCATAAATCTAAAAAAGCCACCTTTAACCAGTATTTTTCTCGGTATTGGCGCAGTAACTTATGGCACTCACTCTCTTCTATTTTAGTTATATCTAGCTGTGTAAAAGGGTCTAAAATTTCTCTATTTTTAATTTCGTGTTCACACAGTAACCAAGACAGTAGCGCAGGTTGAGAGCTTAAGCTGCGCCAAGCAAAATCACTTAACGCCAATAGCCGTATTATCTGCTGCTGGTTTTGTTGCTCTGGGTACAGCGCGGCAAAGCGTGTTTCACCGAGTTTTTGTAATTCAATAGGAAGCTGCGTGTCGTTACTCATCAATACCCTCTTTTATCTCACCAATAACCATACTAGAATGGTTAAAAACCTATCAAGGTAAATCTATTTAGGAACACCATGTCATATTTGTCATTATCTAACACTAGTTTAGTTGCGATTGCTATTAGTTTTGTGGTTATTTGTGTCATCATCATCAGTTTAAGAATTGTTACTCAAATAAAAGCAAAACAAGCACTTAAAGAAGAATTGGCGCAACATGATAACTTTGCAATGGGGATTAGTTTTGCCTCTGAAATATCTGTTGTTATAGCCACCATGGCGTTTTTATTTGATGAAATTAGTATTAGCACCGCACAATCAAACCCATTAAAAGTGATTTTGTTAATTGTGCTGCTCTTTTCATTTATTAAAATGGGGCATTTAATCCATCGTAAATGGATATTACGCCGCTTTAATGAAGAAGCCGCAATACTAAAGCAAAACGTCTGTGCTGCGCTGGTTGACTCGGGGATGCTTATTGCTAATTGTATTTTAGCGCTGGGTTTATATACATGGACACATACTCAGGGGTTTAGTAATTTATTAATTGCCTCAGTAAGCTTTTTTGTGTTGCAAGGAATGTTTGCTTTGGACAGTAAAATACGTGAATACCGCTTTGCTAAAGCAAATCAAGGCGCCTCATTGCAAAGTAATTTTGGCTTAGAAAATACCTCTATTGGTATTCGCTATGCGGGTAAGTCAATTGGATTAGCACTTGCGGCGTATGCTGGTTTATCTAGTGCGGCCTTTCAAAATGGTAAAATGGTAGAAAACTTATTTACCTTGGTAATGCATTGCGGTGTGATGTGGCTGTTACTATACTGTTTAACGTATATTATAAAAATTATTTCAATGCCTAATATCGACACCGCACTTGAAGTCGATCATCAAGATAATATTGGTATTGCGTGTATTGAATTTGCTGTATTTTGTGCTATTGGTTACTTACTTATAAGTATGTTTTCAATTTAGTACCAAACTGGTTAAATTAAGCCGTTACTAAACGTCCCTATTTAATAGTCTGGTAAATTAACAGGGACTTTAGGCATATGGAAATAAAAACAGCGAGTTATCTCTTAATTGATATAGACAACGAGTTTAGCCATTCATTTATTAAACACTATATAAACTCAAATGATCCAGCTAAAAAAGACATCGTTATTGCCGGAGCTAATACCCAAAAGCTGGTTAAAATGATGTTTGATGAACTCGTTAAAGATTATTGCTATTGCGATATTGAAAACGAAATAAGCATTTCTGAGCTGGCCAGCTACCTACACGAACACCACAATATTCAGGGGGTACTGTTTAACCAAACAGATTACTTGCTCGCCGATGATACACAGCGCTTTATTTATAATTCACTGCATGAAAAACGCTATATGGTTATTCAAACAGATCAAGGGTATGAAATTAAGCCCATAAAAGATGAATGCCATTCAAACCATTTATCGTGTGATACCGACATAGCTCAAACTGCACAAGAGTTAACAGAGCTTTTAACCCCCGAATATGAAAAATAAATAATTGCACCCAAGCCTTTGCTTACTTACCATAGAGAGATATAACTTCTATGTAAAAAAGTGATTTGCCATGCGAGTGCCCCATATTTATCAATCATCACCGATTGCTCTCAACACCCCTTTAAATCTTGACGATGACGCTGCAGGCCATGTAGGTCGTGTGCTACGAATGAAAGTGGGCGAGCAGGTTTCTATGTTTAATGGTGAAGGGGGTGAATTTCTCAGTGAAATTATTGAAGTGAGCAAAAAAACCGTTGTTGTTATGCCCCTTGAATTTAATCCTCATGACGTTGAATCGCCATTAAAGATTCATTTAGGCCAGTGTGTATCCCGTGGTGATAAAATGGATTTTACCATTCAAAAGTCGGTTGAATTAGGGATCACTGAAATAACACCTATTTTTAGCCAGCGATGCGGCGTAAAACTCAGTGGCGACCGCCTAGAAAAAAAACACCAGCAATGGCAAAAAATAGCCATTGCTGCTGCAGAGCAGTCTGGGCGTAACTTTGTACCAATCATTAATCCTCCCGTAGATTTAAAACACTGGCTTGAACAGCAAACCGATGCAATTAAATTAACCTTACACCCGCGCGCCGAGCACAGCATTAAAACCATTACTGTTCCTGATGGTGGCGTGCGATTTTTAGTGGGCCCTGAAGGGGGATTTACCGATGATGAAATGGCGCAAACTAAACAACAAGAATTTGTAGATATTCGCTTAGGTCCGCGAGTACTTCGCACAGAAACAGCAGCGTTAACCGTTTTAAGTGCACTGCAATTACAATTTGGCGATTTAGCTAATTGAAATAACTAAAAGCACCCACATATCAAGATTACAGTTGTAAAAAACACATAAATTAAGGCACAGCGCATGGCAATTAAGTTAGGTATTATTTCAGATCCTATTAGTGGATTTAATATTAAAAAAGACACCGGTTTTGCAATGATGATGCAAGCACAAACCCGTGGCTACGAAATTTACTACATGGAAATGGATGATTTATCGCTGCGTCAAGGCAATGCCTACGCCACTGCAGCCAAAGCTCAAGTTTTTGATAACGCTCAAAAGTGGTACCAACTTGAAGAAAAAGAAACCATAGCGCTGGCTGATTTAGACGTTATTTTAATGCGTAAAGATCCGCCTTTTGATACTGAATATATTTACGCAACGTATATTTTAGAGCGTGCAGAACAAGCAGGCACATTAGTGATTAATAAACCACAAAGCTTGCGCGACGCCAATGAAAAACTCTTTACAGCTTGGTTTAGTGAACACACGCCAGATACATTAGTAACACGCAGCCAAAAACAAATCCGTGAGTTTTTAGCCCAGCATAAAGATATTATTTTAAAACCGCTTGATGGCATGGGTGGCGCCTCTATTTTTAGAGTAAAAGCCGATGATGCTAATATAGGCGTAATATGCGAAACCTTAACCGAGCATGGTAGCCGCTTTGCCATGGCGCAAAATTATATCCCAGAGATCACTCAAGGCGATAAGCGCGTATTGGTTGTTGATGGTGAAGTGATTCCTTATTGCTTAGCGCGTATTCCACAAAATGGCGAAACACGCGGTAATTTAGCCGCAGGCGGTCGTGGTGAAGCCCGCCCAATTAGCGAATCAGATCTTAAAATTGCAAAGGCGGTCGCCCCTACTTTGAAAGAAAAAGGCTTAATATTTGTAGGTTTAGATATTATTGGTGATAAGTTAACTGAGATTAACGTAACAGCGCCAACCTGCGTAAAAGAAATTGAAGCCGCTTACGATATTTCAATTACCGGCATTTTATTTGACGCCATAGAGAAAAAGCTTAATAAATAAATTATCACTGAATCAGTTCAAAGATATAAAGCGATGACGCTTATCGTGTCATCGCTGAAAACTCGAATAAATTTTTAGTGTTAAAACATGGGACTATGCCATACTCAAGATTCAATAACTAAAAGGGTAAAACTTATGCAGTCATTAGAAAATCACTTTTTAATCGCAATGCCATCAATGCAAGACCCTTTTTTTAAACGTGCCGTCACTTATATTTGTGAACACAACGAAGAAGGCGCTATGGGATTGGTGATCAATCAGCCGATTGATGTCACCGTAGGTGAGTTACTCGACAAAATTGATATTGATAACGATAAATCTCAACATGCCGCGCAAGTGACTGTGTTTGCTGGCGGGCCGGTAAAAACAGACCGTGGCTTTGTGCTACATTCACCTAAACCTGGGTACTCGGCAAGCCAAAAGTTGAGCAGTGATATTATGATCACAACCTCAAAAGATGTGTTAGCCACGTTAACCACAGCCCAAGCACCCGAGCAATTTATTATTACTTTAGGCTACTCCGGTTGGGAACAAGGCCAATTAGAGCAAGAGCTATTAGACAATAGCTGGCTGATCATTAAAGCCGATCCTAAAATAATTTTTGATACTCCAGTAGAAAAACGCTGGGAAATGGCAGTCTCTATGCTTGGTTTTGATATTGGCCAATTAAGCCCCGAAGCCGGACATGCTTAATAACATAAAAGATATACATGACTAAAAAAACAGTAAAGCCGCAGGGTGAGCGCACCGTTATGGGATTTGACTTTGGTACCAAGAGTATTGGTATTGCTATTGGTCAAGAGCTCACTGGCAGTGCGACCAGCTTAAAGGCGGTGAAAGCCCAAGATGGCATCCCTAATTGGGATGACATTGCTGTGCAAGTAAAAGAATGGCAACCCGATTTAATGGTTGTCGGGTTACCGCTAAACATGGATGGCACCTCACAAGAGGTTACCTTTAAAGCTAAAAAATTTGCTAATCGTTTGCACAACCATTACGGCATTGCAGTTCATACTCAAGATGAACGCTTAACTACCGCTGATGCTAAAGCACGGTTATTTGAACGTGGTGGCTATAAAAATTTAGGTAAAGGTAACGTAGATAATATGTCTGCGGTGATCATTCTAGAGAGCTTTTTTGAAGCCAGTTATGGTGAATAAAGAACTTAACCCACATAAAAAAAGCGCCTAAGGCGCTTTTTTTATGTGGGTTAAGACTAAGTCATATTGCCTTTGTCATCAAGGCCATCAATGGTCACACCTTGTAAGAAGCCTGCGCCTTGTTGCTCGTTATTACGTAGTTTAATCATCAAGCGTAAGTCATTTGGCGAATCCGCATGATGCAGCGCATCGGCATAATTAATACGTTGCTGTCTGTAAAGCTCAAACAGCGCTTGGTCAAAGGTTTGCATGCCCATCTCTGTTGATTTAGCCATGGTTTCTTTAATGCCACCAATATTACCGTTTTTAATTAGCTCACTGACCATTGGCGTATTAAGTAATACCTCAATGGCAGCAACACGCCCTTCCCCATCAGAGGTAGGAATAAGTTGCTGAGCAATGATAGCGCGTAAATTTAATGCTAAGTCATATTTAAGCTTATCGTGCTTTTCTTTTGGTACTAAGTGCATAATGCGGTCAATAGCTTGATTAGCATTGTTAGCATGCAAGGTGGCAACACATAAATGACCCGTTTCTGCAAAGCTCAACGCATATTCCATGGTTTCTTGCGAACGAATTTCACCAATTAAAATAACATCAGGCGCTTGGCGCAAAGAGCTTTTAAGTGCCGATTCAAAGCTTTCAGTATCTAAACCCACTTCACGTTGGGTAATAATACTTTTTTGATGTTCATGCACAAATTCAATCGGATCTTCTATGGTTAAAATATGCCCACGTTGATTGCGATTTCTATAACCAATAAGTGCCGCCAAAGACGTTGATTTACCGGTTCCCGTACCACCTACAAATAACACGAGTCCGCGCTTTGACATAATCACATCGGTCAATGCAGAGGGTAATCCAAGCTCTTTAACATCGGGTATTTTAGTGACAATTCGACGAATAACCATGCCCGCTCTGTCGCGTTGCCAAAAAGCCGAAATACGAAAGCGCCCTTCGCTAGTTGCAATCGCAAAGTTACATTCTTTAGTGTTATGAAACTCTGCTTTTTGTTTTTCACTCATCGCTGATTCGACTAACTCTAGCGCTTGCTCATCTGTTAATTTATCGTCATTAAGAGGAGTTAGCTCGCCGTTAATTTTAGCGCTAATAGGAAGTTGGCTCGATACAAATAAATCAGAGCCTTTTTTGTCGATCATTATTTGTAAAAAGTGATTTAAAGATAAAGTCATAATAATTCCTTAAGCGCTAAACTGCGTCTTATCTTGCGCTTTTGTATACGCCGCTGAGTGAGTGATAATGCCACGGTTAACTAAGCTTGTTAAACATTGATCCATGGTTTGCATGCCTTGCGACGCACCTGTTTGAATTGATGAATACATTTGTGCAATTTTATCTTCACGGATTAAGTTACGAATAGCAGGCGTTGCCAACATAATTTCGTGTGCAGCCACTCGCCCTCCCCCTACTTTTTTTATCAGTGTTTGCGAAATAACTGCACGTAATGACTCAGAGAGCATAGAGCGGATCATATCTTTTTCTTCGCCAGGGAATACATCAATAATACGGTCAATGGTTTTAGGTGCAGAGGTCGTATGCAAAGTACCAAACACCAAGTGACCGGTTTCCGCAGCGGTCATAGCAAGGCGAATAGTTTCTAAATCTCGTAACTCACCCACTAAAATAACATCAGGGTCTTCACGGAGTGCGCTGCGTAGTGCGTTAGAAAAGCTATGTGTATCACGATGAACTTCCCGCTGATTAATTAAGCTGAGTTTATTATCGTGAACAAATTCGATAGGATCTTCAATAGTCAGCACATGATGATGCTTAGTTTGGTTAATGTAATCGACCATCGCCGCAAGCGTGGTCGACTTACCTGAACCTGTAGGGCCCGTGACTAACACTAGGCCTCGTGGGTTATCTGAAATTTGTTTAAATATTTCAGGTGCGCCTAAATCTTCAAGAGTGAGTACGTCACTCGGGATAGTACGAAACACAGCAGCAGGGCCACGATTAGAGTTAAAGGCATTTACACGAAAACGTGCTAAATTAGGGACTTCAAAAGAAAAATCCACTTCGAGATTTTGTTCATAGTCCTTACGCTGGTTATCGTTCATAATGTCATAAACCAGACTGCTGACTTCTTTATCTCCAAGTGCTGGTATATTAATACGTCGCACATCGCCATCAACACGTATCATAGGTGATACCCCTGATGATAAGTGCAAATCTGATGCTTTATGTTGCACACTAAATGCCAATAATTCGGTGATATCCATTTATGACTCCACAACTAACTGATAAATATATGGTTACAATAGCAGAACGACTCACATCCGCCTACGCTAGAATTGCAGAGGCAGCGCACAAAGCACAACGTAATAGTAACGATATTACGTTACTTGCAGTATCTAAAACCAAACCCGCTACTGATATTATGGCAGCTTATGAGCAAGGGCAACGTCAATTTGGTGAATCTTATGTTCAAGAGGCTGTAGATAAAATAGCGCAACTAGACACATTTAGCGATATTGTTTGGCATTTCATTGGCCCTATTCAGTCAAATAAAAGTGCTTTAGTCGCTGCCAATTTTGCTTGGGTGCAAAGTGTAGACAGACTTAAAATAGCCAAGCGATTAAACAGTCAACGACCTGAGACAATGCCACCACTGAATGTACTTATTCAAGTGAATATTAGCGAAGAAGAAGCAAAGTCTGGTTGTCACCCCAATGAAATCACTGAGCTGGCGCAATATATAGATCAATGTGCCCATTTACAGTTGCGCGGACTGATGGCTATTCCCGCTAAAAGTGACGATACAAACACGCAAATTCAATATTTTGAGCAATTACAAACTTGCTTTGATAAACTACAGACCCAATATCCTCATATAGATACGTTGTCGATGGGGATGAGTAACGATGTAGAAGCTGCCATAGCGGCAGGTTCAACCATGGTGAGGATCGGCACAGATATTTTTGGAACACGAACTTAAAAGGTGATAACAGACATATGTCAGATAAAAAAATCGCATTTATAGGCACAGGTAATATGAGCTACGCCATCATTGGTGGCATGGTAAAAAACGGCTTTAACGCAAATAATATTATTGCGACTAACCGCAACCAAGAAAAACTAGCTAAGGTAGCTGCCGATTTCAAAGTGCAAACCACCAGTGACAATAACGAAGCTATGCGCGATGCCGATGTCATTGTTTTGTCTGTTAAACCACAAATGATGGGCGATTTATGCCAATCATTTCAAGATTCAGGTGTCGACTTTAGCGATAAATTATTTATCTCAGTCGCGGCAGGCTTAACCGTTAAGCGCTTACGTGAAATGCTTGGTCAAGATGTAAAAATGGTACGTTGTATGCCAAATACGCCATCATTACTTGGCCGTGGTGTATCTGGCTTATATGGTGCAGGCGAAACCCAAAGCGAGCATGATTTTGTACAGCAAGTATTTGAATGTACAGGCATCGTTGTATGGGTTGAAAAAGAGTCGCAAATAAACGACGTGATTGCTGTTACCGGCTCTTCACCGGCTTACTTTTTCTTATTTATGGAAGCCATTGAAGAAAAAGCCAAAGCGCTTGGGTTTAGTGATGAAGACGCACGCCGCTTAGTGCAGCAAACCGCCCTTGGTGCAGCTGAAATGGCACTTAGCCAAACTGATATTAGCATTTCACAATTACGTTCAAATGTGACATCAAAAGGCGGTACCACGCATGCAGCCGTTGAGCATTTAAAAGCACAAGGTTTAACTAAAACCGTAGGCGATGCAATGGATGCGTGTATTGCGCGTGCAGTGCAAATGGAACAAGAACTTTAAAACCATTTTTTATTGAAGGTTATACTATGAATGCCATGCAATTTTTAATTAGCACCTTGTTTGATCTATTTTTAATGGTGGTACTACTGCGTTTTTGGCTACAGTGGGCAAAAGCCGACTTTTACAACCCAATGAGCCAATTTGTGGTCAAAGCCACTTCGTTTGCAGTTAACCCGCTGCGAAAAATCATTCCAGGGCTAGGCGGGCTTGATTTTGCCTCTTTGTTGCTGGCATTTATAGTGGCTGCGGCAAAAATAAGTACCCTAATGTGGCTTATTTATAGCTCTTGGGCTATTCAGCCTGTGCTTATACAGGCGCTAATAACTGTTTTAAAAGAAGGTTTAAATTTAGTCTTTTGGGTATTAATCATCCGCGCTATTTTAAGCTGGGTAAGCCAAGGCTATAACCCAATTGAAGCGGTATTCCATCAGCTTACTGAGCCAATGTTAAAGCCCATCCGTAAAATTTTACCGCCATTAGGGGGATTAGATTTATCGGTACTGGTACTAATCATCGGCATTCAGTTTTTACAAATGCTGCTAATGGACCTTTTAGCTTAAGCATAACGTAATATAAAAGAGGCCTAGTGCCTCTTTTTTACATACTCAGGAGTTAACTATGCAACGTTTAATAAAGTTTTGTTTTATTGCTTGTCTCGTTTTAGCATTTAATGCGCACAGCGCACAAGAACAAGGCGCTCAATATAAAGAACTAGGCCCTTGGCAAGTTCATTATATAGCCTTTCCATCAACGTTTATTCAGCCACAAATAGCCAAAACATATGACTTGGAACGCAGTGGCTACAAAGGTATTGTTAATATTTCCATCTTAAAAAATGATACTGATAAAACAGCGCAAAAAGCGACATTACAAGGCACCGCTAGAAATTTATTAGGCAATAAACAAAGCCTCAACTTTAAAGAAGTCGTTGAAGGCGATTCTGTTTATTACCTAGCACAAGTAGATTACACCAACGAAGAAATTTTACGTTTTGAAATTGAAATCCAACAAGGTAACCAGTTCCAAACATTAAAGTTTCAGCAAAAATTTTACGTAGATTAAATATGACCAACACCTTAGTACTTGCAACCGGCAATCCCGGCAAAGTAAATGAGCTGGCTAACATGCTCAGCTCGCTTAATATTAATGTAGTACCACAAAGCGACTTTAATGTCAGTGACGTGGCCGAAACAGGCACCACGTTTGTAGAAAACGCGATAATTAAGGCGCGTCATGCAGCTAAAATAACTGGATTACCGGCTATTGCTGATGATTCGGGATTAGAAGTTGATAGCTTAAATGGCGCACCCGGTGTTTACTCTGCTCGCTTTGCAGGTAAAGGCGCAAGTGATCAAGATAATATCGATAAATTACTGGCTGATTTAGGCGATAACCCTAACCGACGCGCTCGTTTTTGGTGTGTGTTAGTACTGATGCGTCACGCGGACGACCCTACCCCACTTATTTGCAGTGCTAGCTGGGAGGGCGAAATTACCCTTAGCCAACACGGTGAAGGTGGCTTTGGCTACGATCCTATCTTTTTTGTGCCATCAGAAAATTGTACCAGTGCAGAGCTGACAAAAGCGCAAAAAAATGCACTGAGTCATCGTGGGCAAGCACTTAAAATGTTACTGCAAGAGCTACAACACAAAGGCGGCCTGTGAACCTTCCTCCACTGAGTTTATATGTGCATGTGCCATGGTGCGTGCAAAAATGCCCTTACTGCGACTTTAACAGCCACGGACAAAAAGGTGACATCCCTGAAGCTGAGTATGTGCAGCATTTAATCGACGATTTAAAAGCTGATTTACACTTAGTACAAGGGCGTAAGATTCACAGTATTTTTATAGGTGGCGGCACACCAAGCCTATTAACCGGCGCGGCATACACCCGTTTACTCAAGGAAGTAGATAGCCTAATTGGCTTAAGCGATAACTGTGAAATAACCCTTGAAGCAAATCCCGGCACAGTAGAAACTGGCCGTTTCAAAGATTATGTAAAAGCAGGCATTAACCGTATCTCTATCGGCGTGCAAAGCATGCAGGACGATAAGTTAAAAGCCCTAGGTCGAATTCATGGTGCCGATGAAGCCAGTTATGCTGCACAGCAAGCCAGTGAAGCAGGGTTAAATAGCTTTAACCTTGACTTAATGCATGGCTTACCAGGGCAGTCTCTTGATGATGCACTGAGTGATTTAAAACAAATTATTGCGCTCAATCCACCGCATATTTCTTGGTATCAGCTCACCATTGAGCCCAATACGCAATTTGCTTCAAAACCGCCGACTTTGCCAAAAGATGAAACCTTATGGGATATTCAAGAGCAAGGCCAAGCATTATTAGCACAAGCTGGCTATCAGCAATATGAAATATCAGGGTATGCAAAACCTGGCTATCAATGCCAACATAACTTGAATTATTGGCGGTTTGGCGATTATCTTGGCATTGGCTGCGGCGCTCATGGTAAGGTTACTGATGCGAAAACGGGGGTGATAACACGCACTGAAAAGGTAAAACACCCTCGGGGCTATATGGATATTATTAAACCCTACTTGTACAAAAGCTGGCAAGTAGAGCAAGACGACTTAGCGTTTGAATTTTTTATGAATCGCTTTCGTTTAATAGAGCCATGCCCTATAAATGATTTTAATGCGCTGACGCAGCAACCACTGCAAAGCCAACAGCATGCACTAGATAAAGCCATTAATGCCGGTTTACTAACAAAAACAGACAGCCACTGGCACGTTACACTCCAAGGGCAACGTTTTTTAAATGATCTACTTGCGTTATTTGTTTAGTGACAATAATAGGTTTCTAACAACAAAAGGGAAACGAATGCGTAAACTTACTCTAATTGCTGCCACCATTAGTGTGGCACTGCTTGCAGGTTGCCAACAAGCAACACAACAATCAACGCCTGCACCTGCGGTTCAAGCTCAACCTGTTCAAAGTGAAATTGACAAAGCGAATGCTTTTTTTGAAGACACTTTTAATCGTGATGTAATGAGCAGCCCGGTTTATCAAACCTACATGGGCATCAAAAAAGATTACGATAAATGGGATGACAACAGCGAAGAAAAAGCCCTTAAAGACTTGGCACAAGCTAAAGCCGATTTGGTCACACTCAACAGCATTAATCGTGCGCAATTAGATACAGCAACCCAAGTAAGTTATGATTTAAAAAAACAAGATTTAGAAGCCAGCATTGCTGATTTCAAATGGCGTTACCATAACTACCCTGTAAACCAAATGTTTGGTACGCACTCTATGGTGCCAGCTTTTTTAATCAACCAGCATCAAATTAGCAACGTAAAAGAAGCTAACGATTACATTGCTCGTTTAAATGGGGTACCGGGTGTATTTGATCAGCTTATTACTGGCTTAGAAATTCGCGCCGATAAAAACATCATCGCGCCTAAATTTGTATTTCCACACGTCATTGATTCAAGCAAAAACATCATTAAAGGTGCGCCGTTTGAACAAGGTGAAGATTCTACGCTTTTAGCTGACTTTAAACGCAAAGTTAATGCCTTAGAAATAGACCAAGCTGAAAAAGATGCACTTATTAGTAAAGCGACTGAAGCATTAAAAACAGCGGTTAAACCTGCTTACTCTAAGTTAATTAACTACATTGCACAGCTAGAAAAACGTGCTGATGACCGTGACGGTGCTTGGAAATTCCCTGATGGCGAAGCGTTTTACAATAACGCACTGAAACGCACCACCACCACAGACCTTACAGCAAAAGAGATTCATGCCATTGGCCTTGCTGAAGTATCACGTATTCATGATGAAATGCGTGCCATTAAAGATAAAGTCGGTTTTGAGGGCGACTTAAACGCCTTTATGCAGTTTATGAAAACCGACAAGCAATTTTATTTAGCTAACACTGAAGCTGGTAAAGCACAGTACCTAAGTGAAGCTAAAGGCTTAATTGATAACATGAAAACACGCTTAGATGAGCTGTTTATTGTAAAACCAAAAGCCGACATGATTGTAAAACGTGTTGAAGCATTCCGTGAAAAAGCGGCAGGTAAAGCGTTTTATCAACAACCTGCGCCAGATGGTTCTCGCCCAGGTATTTACTACGCCAACCTATACGACATGGAAGCAATGCCTACTTACCAAATGGAAGCCTTGGCTTATCATGAGGGGATTCCGGGTCACCATATGCAAATTGCCATTTCACAAGAACTTGAAGGTGTACCTAAGTTCCGTAAATTTGGTGGTTACACAGCCTACATTGAAGGCTGGGGGTTATACTCAGAATTACTACCAAAAGAAATGGGCCTTTACGAAGACCCGTATTCAGATTTTGGTCGCTTAGCCATGGAATTATGGCGTGCATGTCGTTTAGTGGTAGATACCGGTATTCACGCAATGAAGTGGACTCGTCAAGAAGGTATTGATTACTACGTTAACAACACCCCTAACGCCACTTCTGACGGTGTGAAAATGGTTGAGCGTCACATTGTAATGCCATCTCAAGCAACGGCTTACAAAGTAGGTATGCTGAAAATTTTAGAACTACGTGAAGATGCTAAAATGCAACTTGGCGATAAGTTTGATATCCGCCAATTCCACGATGTAGTTCTTAAAAATGGCCCTGTACCATTAAACGTACTAGAAAACTTCGTTAATGAGTGGATTGCCAGCAAACAAGCTTAATTTTTAAGTATTTACTTAAAGGTATAAAAGGTCGCAATTGCGGCCTTTTGTTTTATAAAGCAAAAAATTAAGCTAGGATAAAGTTGGAATTCAAGGAGAACAGAATGGATCTAAGCATACAGCTACTCAATGCGCGTATTAAACAACAGCAGTTTGATGAGCTAGATAACGATTTTAAAAAGCTCACTGAGGCACAGCAAGTAATACAGCTTAATTACCTGTTTGAAAGTGCGCTACGCATGAGTATTAAATACGATTTTATGCAAAACATCGCCGTGCGTATTTTAACCACTAATACGCCACCAGCGCCGTTTATTGAAAAACTAACCAGTTTAGATGCGCTGAGTTTTTTTACGCCTGCACTTAAATTAAATAAGGGGTTTATTAGTACAGACGACACTGGCAATAACGCCCTGCATAATGTATTTAAGCAAGCAATGCCCACACAACTGCCTTTTAACTATGTTCGCTCGTTAATGTTATTTGAATCTAACGAAGAGTTACTACATGCGTTAGCACATACAAATAAGCAAGGGCTCACTCCGGTTGCCAGTTATATTGCCTATGCACATAAGCCAAACATTCCGGTAAAACATGAATTTTCGGCCTTGCTCGCATTAATGGAAATTGAGCAAAAACAAAATCCTGCAGCAAAATTACAAATACTTGAGGCATTAAAAAATAATCCCCCAAGCGAGATAACCTTGCTACTGAGCGCCGCTTATTTACAGCGCTCTACTGAACAAGTGGCGGCTCTAATCTGATAAGTAATATTCTACGCTGGTAACAACACGTACGTTTTTAATTTGCGGCGTGTTTGAATCCCGATCGCTAATGCTAAACTGCCCTTGGCGAGCGGTTTTAATTTTACCTAAGCGTGAATTTGAATCTTTAGCAAACTTATCTGCCACTTCTCGGGCTTTTTCTGTGGCTTCTTGCACCATGGCTGGTTTTATATCGTTAAGCCCAGTAAAAATATACTCAATACGGGTTTGATAGTTGTCTTGCACAATAGCTATATTTTGTTTAGCTAGCTGACTCACTTTGCTCAGTGCGTTTTTAACTTTATCAGGAGCATTGGAGTAAACAATAATATTTGAGCTAATAACATACCTAAACTTTTGATTATCATTCGCGTATTCACGGGCTTGCTTATCTATAATAGATTGAGTGCCTTTCGATATTTCTTGATCATCAAAGCCGTGTAACTTTAAAAAGGCAATCACCGCATCGTTTTTTTGCTCAACTCGCTCAACAAGCTTTTCAAGATTGTTGTCGGCATCGTTAAACTGCAAAGGCCAAATAACGGTATCAGCCACAACTTCACGTTCAGCTAATCCTTTTACCTGCACCGTGCGCTCCATCCCTTTAATATCAAGCGCAGCCCCTTTTATAATAAAACCCAATGCAATTAGGCCAATGCTTAAACACGCCGCTGCCATAACAACGGTTACATTCGATATTTTATTCACCTTAGTCTCCTTGATTAGGGTCTGTTGACCTTTGCGGATTAAAATTTGTTCAAACTAGGGGCGGTTTAATCGCGGCGCGAGGTTTGTAACCTAGTGGGCTAAGTAAAAACCGAGCAACAAAGAGTAAATCGCCCCTAGGCAGAACCCTTCGGGCAGCGCCTGTTTGGCATTGATGCTGCGTTATCGCCTATTTATGGGGAATAACCACACCACATAGGCTCTGCCTTGCCTAAATACCAAACAGACAGCTGCAAATTTAACCTTGAAAGGTCAACAGACCCTAATATCAATAATAAGCACGTTCACGCTCGAAAAAACACTATAAACAGGTTACATTGAGAAGGTATAGATAGCAAAACTTAATCAGCCAAGGAAACGCAATGAGTCTAAAACGTATTAGCCAGTTTTTTAATCCAAGCTCAGTCGCTGTTATTGGGGCATCAAACACCCCTACTCGGGCTGGTAATGTGGTAATGCGTAATTTATTACAAGGGGGCTTTAAAGGGCCCATCATGCCTGTTACACCCAATCATACTGCAGTGCATGGCGTATTGGCTTACCCAAGTATTGAAGCCCTTCCCAAAGTACCTGATTTAGCCGTTATCTGTACCAATAAAAACACCTTAATGAAAATTATTGAACAGCTAGGTACGCTGGGGTGTCATAGCGCTATTATTATTGCTGATGGTCTAACAAGTACTCAAAAACAAGAACTTAAAGATAACGCTGCAAAGCATAAAGTGACGCTGCTTGGCTCAAATTGCTTAGGGTTACTTATTCCGCACATAGGTTTAAACGCGAGTTTTTCGCACACTGTTGCCACGCCAGGTAAACTGGCTTTTGTGTCGCAATCAGCGGCTGTTTGCTCAACGATTCTTGATTGGGCTAAAAATAAAGAAATTGGCTTTTCATACTTTGTATCAATGGGAGATTGTTTAGATATTGAGTTTGACGAAATACTCGACTTTTTAGGCCGCGATGCTAAAACCAAAGCTATCCTACTTTACATAGATAACATTAATGATATTCGCAGCTTTATTTCTGCCGCGCGTGCGGCGGCATTTTCTAAGCCCGTTATTGCCATTAAAACGGGCAGAACCAGTGCAGGCGCTCTTGCCGCTGAAATACACACCGGCGGAAAACAAAGCTCAGATGCAGTATATGATGCCATGTTTCAACGTGCAGGGATGTTGAGAGTAAATGATTTGCGTGAACTCTTTGCCGCCACTCAAACCTTAGCAATGCACCCCAAATTATTGCAAGTAGAGCAGCTAACTATATTAACTAATGGCGGCGGCCCTGGAGTGATGGCCGTTGATGAACTTATTCAAAGCTCAGGTAAACTTGCTCAGCTTAGTGATGAAACGCGCGAAGCACTCAATAAAGTGATCCCACATTCAGACACAACATCAAACCCTGTCGATATATTTGGCGATTCTGCGCCAGTGCGTTACAAACACGCATTAGAAATACTGCTTAATGCTAAAGAAGTTAAAAACTTACTGATCATTCATACTCCATCGGCATTGGCTCCGAGTGAAAATTACGCTCAGGTTATTGTTGAGGCACTGAACAAATTACCAAAAATGGCACGCCCGTATGTGATCACTAATTTCATGGGAGAAGATGCCGCCTTCGCAGCCAGACGCATCTGCGCAAATAACGCCATTCCGACCTATCGTACCCCAGAAGGCGCAGTAGGTGCCTTTATGCACTTAGTAAGCTATCGTCGTAACCAAAAACATTTAACCCAAACGCCAGAATCAAACACCGATGATGCGACTATTAATAAAGTAGCAGCGAAAGCAGCTATTAAAGAGTTTTTAAATGATGAGCAACATTACTTATCAACCCATCAAGCGAGTCAAATTTTAAGTAGCTACGGTATAGACTGTATCCAAACTGAAGTAGCCTACACCCCTACTGAGGCAAAAGAGCAAGCAATAGAGCTAGGTTTTCCGGTCGCATTAAAGTTGATGAGCCCCAGCATTCCCTCTAAGTCTGAAGTCGGTGGCGTAGTACTCAACCTCAATGATGCGCAAGAGGTAGAACAAACGGCATTTGCCATGCTGTTAAGAATAAAAAACACCTACCCTGATGCTATTATTGATGGCTTTTCGTTACAAAAAATGGCGCCTAGAGCAGGTGCCAATGAGCTGCGCATAGCCATTAAAACAGAGCCTAATTTTGGGCCAGTTATTTTATTAGGTGAAGCTGGTACAGGGCTTGAGTACGCTCAAGCGGCGGTGGCCTTGCCACCACTGAATATGAACCTAGCTAAATATTTAATTGCCGCCGCCCATGATAAGGGAGTCCTTAAAGATCGCATTCTGCCAGAAAAAGTAGATAAATATCGTTTATGTGCGCTACTGACCCGAATTTCTCAACTCGTTGTTGATCAACCCGATATCACCTCATTAGAGCTAAATCCTATTTTAGCCAGTAATGGGCAGTTTTTAGTCCTTGATGCCACCATGAACTTAAATCAGTATCAGGTTCAGGCGCACCGAAAACGTTTATCAATCCGCCCTTATCCTATTGAGTTGGTTGAAACGGTGACCCTAAAAAATAAGACCTTAGCAACGCTCAGACCAATCAAACCAGAAGATGAGCAGGCACATCAAGAGTTTGACCGCTCCTTAAGCAAAGAAGATAGATACAAGCGCTTTTTTGGTGAATTGCCACAATTTAACCATGATCAACTCGCTAAAATGACGCAAATTGATTACGACCGCGAGATGGCGTTTATTGTTACCCAAACACAAGACGAGCAACAGCACACATTAGGGGTTTCGCGAGTGATTATGGATCCCGATAACTTACAAGCAGAGTTTGCCATTGTGGTACGTTCTGATTGCCAAGGACTTGGGTTAGGGCGTATTTTAATGAACGCGGCTATTTCTCACTGCAGACGCCAAGGCGTGAAAACGGTTGAAGGTATCACCCTGCCAGAAAATACCGGCATGATTGAGTTGGCTCGTAAACTCGGGTTTAAAATAAGTCGTGATTTTGAAGAAGGCAGTATCAATATGCTGCTCACATTGTAATAGGTACTATGCGTAAACTAAGACAAACCATAAACCAAGTATTTGAAGCGTCAGGTAAGTATCAGCGAGCGGGACACATTTTAGATGTCATACTGATCAGCATAATTATGATTAATGTGGTGGCGATTGTGCTTGAGTCGGTGCACAGCATCGCAACCGAGTACTATAGCGAGTTTTTAATCTTGGAGCTGGTATCAGTGGCTATATTTAGTGCTGAATACCTAATACGTGCTTGGACCTGTGTCGATCGCGTAAAGTACGCCTCCATGAATTGCTCAAACTCACAAAAACGGATTCGATATATTTTATCACCACTGGCAATTATCGATTTAATTGCCATTTTGCCTAGTTTATTAATGTTTTTCTTTGCTATCGATTTGCGTTTTTTACGGGTACTGCGGTTGTTGCGAGTATTTAAGCTCACTCGTTATTCTCGAGCAATGCAATTGTTATTGCAGGCGTTTATTGATGAGTCGAGTTCATTACTGGCGGCATTTTTTATTATGTCTGTGGTACTTATTTTAGCCTCTTGCGGTATTTATTTATTAGAGCACGACATTCAACCAGACAAGTTCGGCTCTATTCCTGCAGCAATGTGGTGGGCAATGGCAACCCTTACCACGGTTGGTTATGGCGATGTTGTGCCTATAACGCCTATTGGTAAACTATTTGGTGGCGTAATCACTTTGGTGAGTATGGGGATGGTTGCCATACCAACCGGTTTATTAGCGTCGAGTTTCTCAGAGCAAATACGCAAACGTCGCCAGCTATTTGAAGATGCCACCCACGAGAAAATAACCGATGGTAAGCTCACTGATGAGCAGATGCATCACCTTGAGGAGTTACGCTACAAACTAGGGCTAAGTAAACTAGAGGCCAATAAAGCAATAAAAGCGGAGCTAAATAAACGCAGCTCACACTTATTTTGCCGTCACTGTGGTAAGCGTCCTTAATAAAATAATGTATTAAGCGGCGCTTTAAGCTTGTGAGAATACAGGATGCCAATCGTGCTCAATAAGCTCAAGCACCTGCTCTTTAGGCACCGCTTTACTAAACAAGTAACCTTGAAAGTAGCTACAACCTTGCGCTTTTAAAAAAGCCAACTGATGTGCGCTTTCAACCCCTTCAGCAATACACTCTTTACCTAAACTGCTTGCTAAAGTTAGTGTAGATTGAATAATCGCTTCGTTATCCGAATCAATACCAATATCTTGCACAAAGCTGCGATCTATTTTTAATACATCAATCGGAAAGCGCTTCAAATAAGTTAACGAGGCATACCCTGTTCCAAAATCATCCATGTACAACTTACAGCCTAGTTGCTTTAATAAGTCCATATTTTTAAGCGCATGTTCTGAGTCTCGCATTAAAATAGACTCTGTTATTTCAAATACAATAGCCTCGGGCGGCAGTGCTGCATTGTTTAGTGCTTGGCGAATTTCAGGGACGAGTCCGATAAATTCAAAATCCAGTGCTGAGAGGTTAATTGATAGGTATAGATCAGGACACACTTTACGCCAACGAGCTAACTGCACCAAAGCACGCTTAAATGTTTGTAGCATTATTTTAGTGATTAAACCTATATTTTCAGCTACGTTTGCAAACTCTTGCGTACTCGCTAACTGATTATCAGGCCAGCGTAGTAACACCTCAAAGCCCACTGTTTTTTGCGTAGACGCATTAATAATGGGTTGATAATAATTACAAAATTCATGTTCATGATAAGCTTTGATCAACTGTGATTCTAAATGCATCGCTCTTTCAACACGTTGATTCATTTCTTGTTTGTAAAACTTATAACACCCTTCCAAGCCATCTTTAGCATAATAAAGCGCTACATTTGACGCTTTCAATAGTGCTTTATAATGCGCGGCATCATCAGGGAAAATAGCCACACCAATACTTAGGTGCACATTGACGCTTTGCTGGTTCATAACAATGTCTTTACTCACGCAATCCATTAGTTTGGTGCATATAAGTAATACTTCTTCTATTTGCTGAATATCTTCAACTAGAATTACAAATTCATCACCGCCTAAACGCGCGACGCTATCACAAGGACGTAATGCTGTTTTCAAGCGGTTTGCCACCAGCTTTATTATCTCATCGGCGTTTTCTGTGCCAAATGAATCATTAAAATACTTAAACCGTTTTATATTAACGTGTAACAAAGCCACTTTACACTGATGGCGGCGCGCCTGATCGATGGCATGTATAGCTCTGTCGTTAAACAAGGTTCTGTTTGGCAGCCCAGTAAGTGAATCGTAATTAGCTAGTATATGCAGTTCGCTCTCGGCTGACTTTTGTGCATGAATATCCGTTAAAATAATCACAAAACTACTCAGCCTTTGGCTTTCATCAGCTACAGCGCTTATTTTAACCAGTACATGGCGTTGCTCTTTGTTTGCCAGAACGACAGTGTCTTCACATGAAAAATGTTCGCCCACTTCAAGCTTTTGCATAATTCTTAAATAATCAAAATAGCTACTGCGGGACATTCCCAAATTAAGCGCACGGGTTGAACGAGGCTCTGCTGATAAGCCAAAAGCGCTTTGCAGCGATTTATTTGAGGCACGTATATTAAAGTTTTTATCTAAGATAAACACCCAATCTCGGGTTTGTTCAAACGCGGCGGTAAATAACCGCGCATGCTCTTCAAACACCCTTTCGCGTGTCATATTGGTATACGTACCGGCTACTTTTTGCGGCGTTTTTTTGTCCCATTCAACCACCTTGCCAAAATCTTTGTACCAGCGCCAATGACCTTTGGCGTGGCGTAATCGGTAGGTACAATTAAAATACCCTTTATCTGTTGATAAAAATTCTAACCACTCCAACCTAAAAATAGCACGCTCTTGAGGGTGAATTTTTTCTAGGTAGTCATCTAAACTCACCGAGTCATCCTCGTAGCCTAATTCGTTGACTAATCTAGGCTGATAAATATTTAACTGGCTCGCCTGCCAATCCCATACCCCGGACTCACTTCCCTCTAGTGCAAGCTTTAAACGCGCCTCACTGTCTTGGCTTTCTTTGTGTGCTGCCAATAAGATACGCTGTATTTTGTTGCGCCTCATTACCCATGCAGTCACTATGGTGATCAATAAAATGGCATAAAGCGCTAAAAAGTATGGAGCACGCCATAGCGGATATTTCACTTTAATATTTAACGTGGCTGGCGCAGTATAGTCGCCGGTCAGTGGATCTTTTGCCCAGACTTTTAACTGGTAACTGCCTGGGTTTAATTTAGGAAACACCACCCGATTATTTCGGGTATAACTTTTTTTACCTTTATCGAGCTGATATTCATAAATAATGCGCTCTTGGAAGCTGAATGACATCGCTGAAAATGCAATCTCAAGCCCGATATCATCATGGTTTAAAGTGATATTTTTTAATGGCTGCTGTAAATTTATAGACAAGTCCCGAGACATTAAGTTGATGCGCGTGATATTGACCTGATCTAATAAACCTTGGCTATTTTTATTGTCTTTAGGGTCAAAGTAGGTAAAACCCTTGAGGCTACCGAAGGCAATTCGACCATCCGCTAACTTAGCCATAGCGCCATTATTAAACTCAGCAGAGAGCACCCCATCTGATGTTGTAAATTGCTGAAAATGAATTGTTTCAGGATTTAGTCGCCATATGCCTTTATGGCTACTCATCCAAATCATTCCCTCTTCATCAAGAACCATATCGTACAACAAGGTGCCGAGTTTATTTTTATCTAAATCAATTGTGTGCACTAACTCATAGGTCGTTGCATCTATACCAATCAGCCCAAAATTAGATAACGATAGCCAAAGTATGCCTTGCCCACCTACCACGTAGGAAAGAATACTAACGGCTACATTTTCATGGTGTTTTGGCACTTTATAAATGGTGTTTAAACTTAAATCATTGGGGTTAAATTGATATAAAACGCCACCACTAAAAAATAATGGCTTCTCGGGTTGGTGCGGTAATGGGGGTAAAAAGCCATGCGCTAAAAAAGGGTCAAATTGTGCTAATTCGCCTTTTAAGTGAACTAATTGTCGGCTATCAATATTATATTTAAACATACCATGATCTGGGTGTACAAAATACAAATCCCCGTTTGGTAGCAATGTCAGGCCATGCATCCAATCATTTAAAAAAATCTGATTGGTAGGACTGTTAGTTCTTGGTTGGGTAAGTTGCTGAGTTTGCGGGTCAAAAATGAATAATCCTCGGTTTGAGTGCAACCAGAGTTTATCTTTGTAAGGCATAATTTTGAAAATAGTAAACTCTGTGGTCAGTAAATCGACTTTATAATCTTTTAAATACACCTTTGAGTGATTACTTTTTAAATCAACCGCAGTTAAACCATTGTGTGTGCCTAACCATAGCTTTTCTTGGAACTCCTTAATTGACCATACCGAATGATGTGATAAACCATCCCCAACCAGTGCATTTCCCTCTACATTATAAAACTTGTAATTGTCGCCCGATAAATAAAACGCACCATCGGTTTTAGTGGCTAGCCACATTCCGCCCGATTTATCTTTCACCATATCAATAATACTGTTATCGGCGAGGGTGTACTTACTCTGTTGGATACGTTTATTTTTTACCACTTTTTTAGTAGTTAAATTAAAACAAAGCAGGCCTTTATCTGTTGCTAAATCGAGCACTCCTTGCTGATTATCAATATCCCAAACATTCAAATCGGCCAGTAATTTTTGGCTTGTAAATGATTGTTCGCGGTTGTTAAACATTGCCTCTAAATTACTAATATCAACAGCGTATAAGCCCTTAACCGCACCTACAAGCAACTGATTGTTATTACCTAGCGCAAATGATTTCACATTATTTTGATAAATATGTACATCCGTTTCGCTCAAGTGATCGAGTGGCCTTACCTGCTGTGTTGCGATGTTAAAAACATACGCGCCGTCTGTGCTACCTATAAAAATATAACCGTTATAATGAAACAAAGTACGCACAAACGCATTTTCAAATTGCTCAGGAAGTGTAAATAAGGAGGTAATAGAGCCGTTGTCTATATCGAGTTTTGCAAACTCTCGGCCTTGTCCAATCCATAAGGTTTTATCATCGGTGGCTAACATAGTAAAAACGGACTGCTGTAGTATTTGCTCTTCTGTGACAGGTTTTTCTATGTATTGTTGGTAGGTATCCGTTTTCGGATCGTATCTAAACAAGCCTGCTAATAAGGAGGCAATCCAGATATGCCCTTGTTGGTCTTGATATATGCGATCGATGATCGCCTCTTCTAACTCACCATTTGGGCCATTGATTGGAATAACTTGATAGCCATCGTATCGGTTAAGGCCTCCCTCAGTAGAGAGCCATAAATACCCATTGTTATCGATAAGCATGGTATTAACGTAACTTTGAGATAAGCCTTCGCTTGGGGATAATCGTTTTACTTGCGCTGTTACTTCAACGCTTATGAGCATAAACAGCACAAATATGGCTGTGATAAACCCATTAATACTCATACCCATGCTTGTCCTATTACTAATTTATGTTTTATTGATATTTCAATGCGGTAATATTTCGGTGCTTATAAGCATCAAATAGCGTTAATAATGCAGGAGTATATGTTAACACTTGGTTAAAACCAAGTGCTTGATAAAAATCAGTAAGGCGTTGATAAGCAAAGGTGTAAACAGGTTCTGTTTGCGCATTTAAAAGGGCAACTAATAACTGGGTTGCCACCCCCTTTGAACGATAAGAAGGAGCCACGAACACCGTTGATAAAAATAAAAAAGTGGGCTTATTCTGTAACCGGCAGGCGGCAATAATCGTATTATTATCGTAAGCGACCCAGACTTGATCCTGTTTGTTAGCACGGCCGCGGACGTGATGTAACGTATAAAACTTATTAACTAAGGGCGTTTTAATTGATTCTAATTGTTTAATTACAAGCATAGTAGGCAAACCCTAGCTAAGCATAATTGCCAAATACTGCTCAAATTTTTGTTTTAAAACACCTTGCTCTGCAACAGGACGACTATGCAGAGTGTCGTACACTTGCTCACGCGTTTTTTTACCGCGCTTAATTTGATAAGCCCAAAATGAGGCCTCGTAATCTAACTGAATTTGATACTTTTGCTCTCGCGGCAAGTTACACAGATTAAAACTCATATTCACTCCAATTATTAGGGGCTATAAACTTATTGTTGCCTGCATGAATACAGGTAAGGGCCGTGAGCAGCACACGGAGGCTTTTACTAGCCCACTAGGTTAAACAAGTCGCGCCGAGCGCCCCTAGCTTGAACAAATTTTCATCCGCAAAGGTCAACAGCCCCTCGCTCAATAAAACGTAGATTATACGTTTAAACTTATAAAAAACTAACTCTATAACTAATAAAAATAAGCGACTGTAAATAATTCAACGTAATCAATAATTGTTGGTGGTAACTTTTGCAAGATTACTAATGCAAACTGTGCAAAAGACAGACAATTTGTTACTATGGCTGCTTATTATCTTGCCGCAATTAATTGGAAATACTGACGTGCTTAAACGCTTTAACGGATTGCTGGTATTACTGTGCTTAGTTTTTAGTAATATGTCTTTTGCGCACAGTTATAGCTACACATTTAATCGCCCGCAAAACACTCAACAAGCAAACTATACCATTGAGCTATTACAATTGGCCTATGCAGATATGGGCTTTAAACTAAATATTGTCGATTTTAATCGTCAAAATGCATTATTTGCAGCAGATAATGGCATGTTAGATGGGCAGCTTGCTCGCGATATCAGTATTGAACGTGCCTATAAAAATTTAATTCGAGTTAACTATCCACTCTTTAAATTTAACCTTGAGCTTTATAAACGCTGTGAGCCCAGCTCCACTAAAACCATAGATAGCGTTGCCATTATTTCCAGTTACCCTGTGCAACAGCGATATTTAGACAGTATTGATTTTCAAGGTAAGGTAATTGAAGTTAAAAATAATAATACGCAGCTTAACTTACTGATCCAGCAAAAAGTACAAGGAGCGTTACTTATTGATTTTGCGATGGCAAATAAAACCATTCCCCCCTCTTTAGGCTGCTATGAAAAACAAGTAGTTGCAACCTACCCGCTTTATCATTATTTACATAACAGTCATGCGGATATTGTTTCCCAGCTAGAAGCAACACTGGATAAGTTACACAATAACGGCACAGTTGCAAAACTCAGGTCAAAATACAACCTACAGTTTTAAAAATCAAAACCTTGTTGATCTGCTTGCGGTGATGATTGTGCCACTTTATTTTTTTGCTGTAAGTAACGTTTATAGCGCTGCTGGCATAAACTCAATACTTTTTTCTTTTGGGAATTCGTTAACGAATTCCAAGAAAAACGTTCATCGCGACTGCGATAGCAGCCTTTGCAATAACCGCGATTATTAACTAAGCAAATACCTTTACAAGGGCTAGGAATATCAAATATTTCAATTTGTTGCATTTTACCCTCCGGTATTAAAAGCATAGCCTGAGTATAGCGCTATTTTTGTGCAAAAAAAAAGCAGCAAATAAATTGCTGCTTTGTTGTTAGCTTAAACTGTTAATTACTGCTAACAGCTTTGTTCATCTACTTGTGTTTTTCGATGAAATGGCTTGGCATACATAGCTAAAACCAAAGCCCTTAACTCTTCTGGCACCTTGGCCAAACGTTCTTCAAACTGTGCTGCGTCATTTTTATTGATCACCGCCTCAGTGTAGCCAGCAGCAATAAAGTTGCCTGGGTGTAAGTAAAACGAATCAATAATTTGCTTATCAATGGTTTTTGCCAGTTCATCGGCACTGTCACAACCTGACTCAATGGGCTGACCAAACGATAAATGCACATGCCCTTTGGCTGAACTAAACCCTTCAACAATGCTGGCAATATCTTCACCCGCCGATTTAACATACTTGCCATGATGTTGTTTATGATATAGCTCTTTTGCCTTGGCAATTGCACATGGTTCGTATTGGTAAGAGATTGCAACCGGCACCACTTTGAGCTCTTTAATGTATTCGCCAAATTCTTTCTTTTGTTTACGGCCATTAAGTTGCAACATTTTTAAAAGCGCAGGATCAGTTTGATCAACCCCATCTTTAGCGCGCCCTTCTTTTTGTGCAATCCAAATTGAGTGCCCGCTACTGAGTGAATCATAAATATAAGCCGATAACTGAGTCAGCGCTTTTAACATCTCTTTTGGGGCTTTTGCTGAGCGTTTCACAATAAAACTTTTATTTAAGCGCATAAGCTCAGTAATGTAAGGAATTTGCAGCAAGTTATCGCCAATCGCAATTCTCACTGTTTTCATTTTATGCTGAAATAAGCCCCAATTAACCAGTGCAGGGTCAAGTACAATATCTCTGTGGTTTGAAACAAAAAGATAGGCTTGATTAGGGTCTAAGTCTTCTAAGCCAGAAAAAGTGACTTTTGAGGTGGTACGTTTTATTAGTTTATTTAAGTAATGTGCCACTTCATTTTGTACATCTTCAACCGTTTTAACTTTGCCCCACTTTTTGCGCAACTGATGCTTTATTATAGCGCGTGCTAAAAACCCAACTGCGGATATAAAGCGTGGCAAATTGTATTTTGCAATTACATCAATGAACGCATTATCATTAATTAATCGCGTTAATGAGGCGGCAACTTCATCGTCATTGTAAGGTCTTATATCTGCGTACTTATCTTCTAATTCAATCATTTACTGCATCTACAAAGTTAAAAACGGCGCGTTAAAACGCCCCGCTGTGTCTGATTTTGATTATAACTCAATCAAAAATACGAAACTAGCAATACTAAAGTTCGATTTACTGAGTTTTCATAGCGTTATAGTTTAACGCCGAGCCAAGCTGTCTTGCTAACAACGCATACGTATAAACTATGGCTATTAATTATTAATTTAAATGGGTAGACCCTACTAACAGCACTTTGTTCAAGTTAACTTAGCAAGGCAGTTGATCATAATAACATGCAAGTTAACCGTCAGTGGGCAGACCACATTTAAATATGGCTCTACAACTGCTAATGTAAACGCAATATGATAAACCCAATAACATTCAAATAGATGATACTCTTTTTATCACAAGCATTTTGCGTACAGGGGTTATTATTCCCTTAACACATACACTATTAGGACACACCGTGAACATAACAATTCTTGATAACGCTACACTGGCAAACACCTCACTTGATTGTATCTCAGCACTGGGAAAGCTTACCGTGCATCAGCTAACTAGCCCAGAGCAAGTGCTAGCACATAGCCAAAATGCAAAGGTGTTAATCACCAATAAAGTAGTGATTAATCGTGACACCATGGCACAATTAACATCACTCAAACTTATTTGTGTTAGTGCCACCGGCACCAATAATGTTGATTTAAATGCCGCGAAAGATTTAGGCATTGCGGTAACCAATGTTGCTGGTTATTCAACCCCCTCGGTTGTGCAGCATACCTTTTCGTTAATTACTAACTTATTAGGCAATACTCATCGCTACCAAGCGGACTGCCAACAAGGCGCATGGCAAAAAAGTGAAATGTTTTGTCGCCTTGATTACAGCTTTAATGACATTCAGGGTAAAACATTAGCCATTATTGGTGGGGGAACTCTGGGCAATGCTGTATCTAAAGTGGCTGAAGCCTTTGGTGCTCATGTCATTGTTGCAGAGCGCAAAGGTGCTGAGTGTCGCCAAGGACGCACGCCTTTTGAAACCGCAATAAAAACAGCGGATATTATCAGCGTACATTGCCCACTTAATGATGAAACGCGTGACTTAATTACGCTTAATGAATTAAAAATGATGAAACCAACTGCGCTTATTATTAACACCGCGCGCGGGGGGATCATTAACGAAGCCGACTTAGCACAAGCCTTAAAAACCAATGTGATTGCTGGTGCAGGTGTTGACGTACTAACCAAAGAGCCTGCTGAGCACAACAATCCACTGGCCAATTACACGGGAGATAACTTACTACTAACCCCACATATAGCGTGGGCCAGTACCGAATCTATTGTGCGCTTGGTTAAAGAAGTGAGTTTAAATATCGCTGCATTTAGTCAACAAGAGTCGCGTAATCGCTTGGTTTAATGCCGTTAAATTAAGTTAGTCAAAATAACTAAAAAGTGGCTTTTTAATTTTATTTCTTAAAAAAGCCACTAACTCAAAAATCACTTTAAAAATAAGCAATTGATTTTTAAGGATTAAAAAAATGGCCTAATCTTTGCTCTAAAGTCTGTAATTAATCATCTAGGATAATAAAAAATGAAAAAAACACTTTTAATCGCCGCCCTCACCGCTCCTTTTTTAACTGGCTGTGTTATTGCTGTATCCGATGGCGAAGCGGAAGGTCATTGGGCTGGTAATAGTTCTTCTAGCTGGCAAGCAACACATAAGAATAATCGTGAAATTATTTCAGGCTTGGCAATGGATAGCTCTTATCAGTCGGTATTAAAAACCCTAAAAACACCTGACTTCACCGAATTACTCAAAAAAGAAGAGGATGTTTACCAAGTCTTATTTTATGCAACGCACAGCATCCATTCAGATGGTAAAATGACTAAAGATGAATGCACACCGTTGGTATTTAAAAATGATAAATTAGTTGGTATTGGTGCCTCAGCACTGCAAATGCTGACAAACTAAGTAACTACAGCATTTATTGGGCGCTAATTTGATTGCGCCCTAACTTTTTCGCATTATACAAACCGGAATCAGCTTCTTCTAACAATGCTTTTTCAGTGTAAGCTTGGCTACTCTCACTAGAAGCAATACCGATGCTAATGGTGACGTGTGTAGCGTTTAAAGACGCATTATGTTCAATATTCAAATCATTAACGGCGTTACGTAACTTGTTGGCAAAAGCGATTGCACCTTGCTGATTGGTTTCTGGTAATACGGCCA
Source organism: Pseudoalteromonas sp. APC 3495 (assembly GCF_030407645.1). Taxonomy (NCBI): domain Bacteria; kingdom Pseudomonadati; phylum Pseudomonadota; class Gammaproteobacteria; order Alteromonadales; family Pseudoalteromonadaceae; genus Pseudoalteromonas; species Pseudoalteromonas sp. APC 3495. The sequence goes on from NZ_JASDDA010000004.1 coordinate 78,186, forward strand.
CAAATTCTTCACCGCCGTAACGCGCAACAAAATCACTGCCACGCTCACATTGCGCGGCTAACGTTTTTGCCACTGTTTTTAAACATTCGTCTCCAGCTCGGTGGCCATAGTAGTCGTTATAACGTTTAAAATGATCAATATCTATGAGTAAAACGCACAAAGGAGAGTAGTTACGCTTACTTCTACGCCACTCTCTTTCTAAGTTCTCATCTAAATAACGTCTATTGGGTATTTCTGTTAAGCCATCAATAGAGGCAAGCATTTCTAGCAAATCATTTTTTTGCTTAATTAATAACTGGTTCCGCACTCTAACTTTCACAATAGCGGCACTAAATGGCTTACCAATATAATCCATTGCGCCGAGCTCTAGCCCCTTTGCCTCATCTTCATGACGGTTGTTTGCAGAGATAAAAATAATAGGAATAGCCTGACTTATACTGTTCTCTTTTAGCTGTACGAGTACTTCATAACCATTCATACCAGGCATCATGATATCTAAAATGATTAAGTCTACTTGTGTGTGTTTAACAAACGCCAGCGCGTCTTCGCCGCTTGTCACTAAGTAAACATCATGCTCATCACTTAAGGTTTTTTCTAAAATGATTCGGTTAAGCGCATCGTCATCTACAATTAATATTTTTGCTTTATTTATCATTGCTTACATCTAAAATTTTTATATAAATATGAACTTGTTTTAACTGTATTATCAGCTCTTTAATTGCAGCATTGGCGCTCTTGTCGCCCACTTTTAATAATTGCTCAGTATGTTGAGCACATAATAACAATCGGTTAAACCCTAAGTTTCCTGCTATCCCTTTTAGACTATGCACTAAGCGTACCATTTCAATAGTAGGTATGTCTTTTTGAAGCTCAGCTGAATATGACTCACTTAACACCGCTAACTTAGTAAGCATGCTTTGCAATAGCTTCTCATCATCATTGAACTGTGTCAAAGCGAAGGTTTTATCAAAAAAGCAAGGCTTAGATATGCCTAAATCAGCTATCGATGCAAATAAAATAGGCGCAACCACGGGCTTAGTTAAATGTTTATTCATACCACTATTCAATGAACGTGCAATATCGGCAGGCTCACAATGTGCAGTTAATGCAAAAATAGGCAATTGCTGGGCGTCAAACTGTTGGCGTATTATTTGGGTTGCTTGATAGCCATCAATACCCGGCATTTGAATATCCATTAAAACTAAATCGGGGCGTAATATATTCACCCATTCAACTCCCTGTTTAGCATCACTAGCAGTCACAACATTCACTTCGGCTTTACACAATATACTGCTAATAATGTCGAGATTGAGCGGGTTATCATCTATGGCTAATACTAAGGTTCCGGCTATTTCTTCTTGTGGTTTATCCGCTTTATATTGAGTTACTTTCTTTAACTTTTCAGGGGTTAAACTAAGTAACCGCTGCGCCAATGCACTGCGCGGTAAATACTGGCTAATAAAAGAGTCATTTATTGAAAGTTGATTCGGTTGCGAGTGCTCTATAACGATGAGTGAAGTAGTACGAGTGTTTAATACTGCTTTTATTGCTGACGTGAGAAAGGCAGGTACGTCATCAGCATCGATTACAATGCTATGCGCTTGTTGCAAACAATCAGGATCAGTTACGACTATTTCAAGAGCTTGATTATTGAAAAAAGGATGCGCGGTAATAACCTGATTAAGCAACTGACTCTTCGCGCTGGTGATCAGTAATAGCCTATCTGTAAAGCTTGCTGATTTCTCGGTATCTGTCGCTAAATCAAGCGTGAAGTAAAAATGACAGCCATGGCCTTTATCACTACTGATTGCAATTTCACCTCCCATTAATGCCACACTATGCTTTACAATTGCCAGCCCTAAGCCAACCCCTTGATGCAAGCGAGTAGATGATTCATCACCTTGTGTAAAGGCATCAAATAAACGGCGTTGATCCGCTTGAGCAATCCCCACTCCCGTATCGATAACCTGAAAACAAATACGCTGCTCTGTATGGCTCTGGCTCGGCTGTAATGTCATTTTTAATGTCACACTGCCTTTATTGGTAAACTTAACGGCATTGGTAAGTAAGTTACCTAATACTTGTTGCAAACGAATTGTATCGCCGACTAAAAATGGAGAAATTTGCGAGTCTATGTCGATTTTTAGCTGTATCTGTTTTGTTTGGCATAAAGGTAAAATTAAACTTTCGCAGGTATCAATCAAATCAACTAAGCACAATGGCGCTAATTGCAGCGTTGCTTCTTTACTTTCAACGCGGGCAAAATCAAGCATACTATTTAGCATCTGCAACAAATTATTGGCCGCATATTTTGCTTGGCTAGCTTGTTGAATTTGCCGCTGTGTTAACCCGTGCTCTGCGAGCATATCCAATAATCCCAACACGGCATTGAGGGGGGTGCGTATTTCGTGACTTAAATTAGCAATAAAACGGCTTTTAGCTAACGTGGCACGCTCTGCATCATCTTTGGCTTTGGTAAGTTCTGTAACATCTTGAATATGAATAACATAATAAAGCGGCTGACTATTTTCATTCCAAATTAACGACATACTCAACTGTAACCAGGCATTTAATTGGGTATGAGCCAAGGTTAAGTGAAACACCCTTTTTTTATTATTTAATAATTGCTGTAGTAATGCTTCAAGCTCCTGCCATTGCGTATCATTAAAAAGCGCATAAAAAGGAGTATCGGTTAATTTATCATGCTTGGAAAATAATTTTCGTGCGGCTTTGTTTACCTGTAAAATAGCGTACTCAAGCGAGAGTAAAAACACCCCATTTGCGGCAAATTCAATTGCGCTTCTAAATATAGATTCAGACTCTTTTAATGCATACAAAGTATGTTGTTGTTCTGTAATATCACGACCAACCCCCATAGTTCCTAATAATTGTTGCTGTTCATTGTAAAAGGGAGCAATGGTTAACTGATAAGTTCGCTCAGCAACATCTATGCGCTGCTGAATTTGCATTTTATGCTGTAATACTTGATATTCCAGAAAACTAATTTGTTCATACTCGTTACTTATGTTGTGTATTTGCTGCCCAAGGAGTTCACCTTGAGTTTTTCCTACAAACAACTCAAACGCTTTATTACAGCCTAAAAAAATGCTTTCTGTATTTTTAAAATAAATAAAATCAGGCACGCTATTAAGTACTGTGTTTAATAACGCTAAATGACGCTCTTTTGCTTGGTCGCTATGTTTTAGCTTTTGCGATTGTTGCTGTACTTGATCATCTAACTTTTGATTAGCATTTTGCAAAGAAATAACTAAATGCTCATTTTTCGCAAAAATAGCTTTTACCCGAGCAAACCAAGGTTGCCAGTTTAACGGTATTTGATAATTTAAATACCCGCTATTGTCATCGTTATGATGCTCTAAATAACGCATCAACTCGGTCATAGGTTTGATAAATATACGTTTGCTTAACCAAAAAAAGATGTAAAACATCAAACATAAAAATAAGGCTAACGAAATAAACTCTATCAATACTTCATACACAATACCGCTTGAGAGAGTGTGCTTGTCAGCAAGAAACGCCAGATGAATAGGGTTCTTTTTTGAAGGCTGAATTAAAAATAATGAGTCTGCTCGCGCATTACTCTTTTGTGAGGGGCTATTAATATTAGGCCAATAGGTCGATAACTTTATGGCTTGATTAATTGGCTGCTGTGAACTGGCAATAATTTCATTCTCTTGGTTGATAAAAACATACTCGCCTTGCTTTGAGGTTATTTTTTTCAACCAACTAGAAATAGCCTGTAAGTCATATATTAAAACAATATAATCTGAGGAGTTAAGCTCTCGCTGTCGGCCAACTGCAAAATATGCGTTATTGTCTACTTTAATAACGGCACTTGAAGTGAGTGTGTTCGCTGAAGGTAAAGGTTTAAAGTCGCCATTAAGTACCTGCGTTAAAATATAACTTTGTGTATTGTTACGCCGAGCTAAAAAAGCAAAGCCGCGCTCATCAACATAGGCTACAGAATGCAGCGACGAAAGCAGCGCTAGAGCAGTATTGAAAGACGGAGCCAGCGACATGACTTTTTGCCAGCGTGATAATGCCTGTTCGGAATAGCTGAATTGGCCTTTTCCTACTATTTCGCCATTAAAATGTGCTATCTGGCTATAATAATAATGCTCGTATTGATTAATGTTTTTTGTGAAGGCATGATTCGCTGGTTGTGGGGCGTGTTTGTCATACATAATAAACATCGCATTAAGTAAATCGTCCATGGCTTGCATATCATGGTCAAGCTGCGCCGATAACGCACTAAAATCGGTGGTCTTTTTTGTTATTGCACGGTCCATTTTTATATTATAAAAATGCAAACACAAAAAAGAGGCCACCAATAAAGGGATTGCTAACGCCACAAAAACAGAGCGATGATAATGTTTTAGCGGTAAAAAATTCAACGACCTACCTAATTATTAGCTCAAAAATCAAACTGTAGACTATAGAGCCAAGGTGTTAAGCGCAAGTTATAAATTCTCCTCGGCAAACGACGCTAGTCGGCTTCTTACCACACCATTAAGATTAACAGTAGCGCCACCTTCAAAGTGCTTAAATCGCTCTACAATATAAGTAAGCCCTGAGGTAACTGCGGTTAAGTAATTACTGTCTATTTGTGCTAAATTTCCGGTACAAATAAGTTTAGTTCCTTCACCACAGCGGGTAATTATGGTTTTGAGCTGAGAAGCCGTTAAGTTTTGGCTTTCATCTAAAATCACCCCCGAATTGATATAATACTATCATACCCTCAATAAACTTGAACAAAAAAGTTTTTACACACATACTCTAGCTAAGAATCAAAGGTGAACGAAAATGATACTTCGAAATACAACAAAAACTAAAATAATTAAAACATCAGTCAACTTTGGAAAAGGAATGTCTTTTCACCTCGATAAATCAGGGCAACCTATTAAGACTGAAAAAGGCATCAGAACTCACTCATATAGGCACGATAAAATAGAACCTAATTTTCCAGTGCTATATCACCCGACTCGCTTCACCGAATGCCAAGAAATGAACTTATTTTTAATGCACCGCTTTGAAGGTCATTTCAGTCTCAAAAAGAATCAAATAGACAATGAGGCTTTTAGTGACGCTTATCATGCCAGCCAACCGGGAAAGCCATTAGATGTTAAGTCTGTTCGCAGTATAGCTAAGCACTTAAAAGCTTTCTTAGATTGGTTGGATAAAGATGATGCATCCTATTTTGAAGTAATAGCTGCACCACTTTCAAAACAATCTGTAGATGATGATATTTCTAGGTTACCTGTGTGGAGATATCACAAACATTTATGTGAAAGAGTCGAAACCAAAGATAAGTCTAAACGCATAAGCTTTAACAGCGCTCAAGAACGAATTAGAGCTGTTAAAGCATTCTATATATGGAGCCATAAGCGCGGAGCTATAGATAGCCTCCCCTTCTCACTTGAATACAAACAGGTACGTATTAAATCGAAAGCTAAATCAGGTGTCAGTTCGTTGTTTCAATTACCTACCAGCAACAATCGTTCTGGGGGCTTATGGAAATGGGTCAGTAATTTGAGCATTCCAAATACATTGAAACAAAAAGAAGACTCACCAGACAAAGGTCTACAACCATATTCTCCAAAAGAACTTAAACAGTTACTGGAGACGAATACAGCTCAAAAAGAGACTTATAAACTTTATTTGCAGTGTGCCTTGTTAGGTGGACTTCGATCTTTTGAAATTTCGGCCATCGACCAGAAAGACCTCTTTAACCCTGATGAAAAAGAAAACGAGAAACGTATTCCAAAATTGAACATTGTACGAAAAGGACATAAGCCAGTGAGATTAACAATAGCGCGAGTTCTAATGAAGCTTTTGTACAATCACACTTTGACAATTCAAAATATGAAGCGACGTACCAAACATGAGACTAATAATGGTATGGACAATAGCGAACATCCGCTTCCTTTGTTTATGAATAGTTCAGGATCGCGGATAAGCGAAGATACACCGGGGAATACTATTTCCATAGTTAGAAAAGAACAAAGGAAGCAGGGATTAGAAATACTATTACGCACATTCCATGACTTACGCGCTACCTTTGCTACTTATGTCGCTAAATACCTAATTGACAAAGGTGAATCAGAAAGTTCCATCCGACAAACACTAATGACTTTGATGAGTCACGAAAGCTTTAAAACAACCAAACGTTACATCGACTTTGCCAAAAGTGTATCAGTGGATGCATACGGAGCGATGTCAGAGTGGGTAAAAGATATCTACGGTGATGTTAACGAATTGCTTATGCGTGAGGCTGAAGATGCTACAGCAAGTTAAAACGCGGAAGTCCAATCGTATTCCTGCTAGATTTAAACCTCATTCAATTGTTCTAGCCGAACAGTTAGACGTTTTATTTAACAGGGCATATGACAAAGAAAGCAATATTAGCACAGGTGACGACACTGCTATTTCAATGAGTCGCTTGCGGAATGCTTGTGTCAGTTTACAGCACATTCTTCCTCTAGCCCTTAATAAGGTTAGTGCAGATACTGCGACATCAATTCAAACTTCGGGATTAAATGCTCTATCAGACTTTGAAATTTGGCAAGAACTGGAATACTTTTGCATTAATGAAATAAATGATGTCAAGCTACCTAGTTATGCTACTCGTATAGAAGAAGCTTTAGAAAACATAGCTAAGTTTCATTTTTATGATAACGCTATCAACGCTCCTTTTAGGCTAGTAAATGGGGCTACTTCAATCGACATAACTAAATTATTCGAACTTGAATTCCATCAAGTAAAAGAGACTCGTAAATTACTAAAAAAATATCTGGACTATCTCGTCCTTCCAGAATTAAGCCTCAAAGATTCTTCTATTAGAGACAACATCCTCAAAACTGCGACTGCTATTATAAATATTTGTCTACATGATACTTTTAAGAATACTGAACGCGTCAAACTGCCATTATTGGCAACATTAAAGGATAGGGAATTCGTTTCATCATTTATATGCAATCACAACTTCCGTACTTTTTTAAAATTTATACTACCCGATGTGTGGGGTAAAGCTAGAGTCAATCAATTTAAAACTGAAGCCGAAGTGATAGGGTATGCACAAAGCATATCATCCAAATTTGGCAATGAAGTTGATGCTTTTTTGAAAAATCAGATAGCAAGCGCTTCGGAAGCTAATACAACAAGAGTTAGATCCTCAACTTTATCATTTCCAAGGTGGTTGAATAGTGCTGGTAGCGTAGCATCACCAATAATTAAGCTGCTTAGTGAGCGTGGAATTCAAGGGTTTGCAGAAAATGGCCTTCAGGGATTTAAATACCTTTATAAGCATTACCAAGAAGAAACTCAAAATAACCAGCAGTTTTTACTGCTACTAAACGCTGCATTGGACCTTTACCACTTTGTTACGGGTGAAAAAATCGCAAAGGAAAGTTTATTACCCTACTCATTGGGCTATTACCTTAAAGAAAGTGACACTACCGAATGGCAGAAGCATGAGTGGGTATATGACAATGCCTATAAATTTTATCAAAACCTAGTCGAATACCATAAAGTTTTTACAAAGCGAATTGATGGCGAGAGCATAGGCATCGTCACTCTCAAAGGTTACATAGGTAGTATGGCTAGAGCATTGAAAGAAAATGCATCATCATTAACAGATGAACAAATGAAGCTTATTGCCAATCATGGGGTTCATGCTTTTGTTGAAAATAACTGTGAGATACTAAAGGCTATAAGAGAGGCAATTCAACTAAAATCAAAACAAGGCGATTTGTCGGTTTTTGTTGGTAATCAATATCAGAGCGCTATCGACAAATTACTATCGTTTTATGGTCTAGATACTATTAAAAGCTTTCCGGTCAACACCGAATTAACTGCACAACATCAAGAGCAACTCTCTCAGAATCAAGATAAGCTCTACTCATATAGAGAAGTAGTAGAATTAGCATATTACATAGAAAAAGGGCTTTCTGAGACCTTACTCACAATTAAAGACAAAGTTACACTTTATGCAGCAAAAGTCATATTGAAAACTGGTTGGAATTCAACTCCTACGCTAGAGCTTGATACTGACGACTTATTTTTCTTTAACACGCCATTACATTCAAGTAAAACTCCTGCTCTTCGTTTATTTAAACGCCGAGCTAATTATCAAACACAATGGCATAAATTTGAAATTAAAGCCGAAGATCTAGAAAAAGAAGGCGTCTTATACGGCGACGTTGTCGAACCAGTAATATTTGATATTAAGGCTGCGACTAAACTTACGTCTATTTACCGCCCTTCTATTGAGAACCTATCAAAAAGAATTTTTGTTTTTCCCAAAGTAAATAGTATTGGAGAAGTAAAGATTCAATTATTAACAGCATCACGTTTCAAGACCACTATAGATAGGATATTGACTGAGCTTGGGTGTAATATCGTATTTAATTCGCAAAAGATCAGAAAATCAGGGCTTAACTACATTTACCGAAAAGTTGCCAAAGAATTTAAGTGGTATCAAAAAGCTGGCAAGCACTCTTATGAAACGTTCTTGCGTCATTATTTAATGCAAGATAACAAAGATGTTGCAATGACAATCAACAGAGCGACAAAAACAATGGCAGACTATTTTGTTCGCGATGTTACCGACAAAGTAATCATTTTGCAGACTCCACCAGAAGACGGTAAAAAAGTCCCGAATGGCACATGCATTAACTCAAAAGATAAATCCGCAGTAGTGGCATTCGAATCACAAAACAGGAAATTATTAGACCAGCGAGATACAAACGAGCATGCATGTGCCGACTTTAACGCATGCTTGTGGTGTCCGTTCTATCGCTGTGTTGCTGACGCATTGCATGTTTGGAAACTTTTGTCATACCGGGATTTTGTTGTTGCTGATATGGAAAACTCAGCCGCAACATTTGACTCTATAACAGAGCAACTGGAAAACATAGAGCAGTTGAAAAATAGGGTTAACGAAATATTAGCTGATATTGCCAAGCTTAATGCTCAAGCTGTGACTGATGGAAAAGAACTATTGAGAACAGAGGGTATTCATCCTCATTGGAAAAACACAGGTTTGCTATGACCAAAGAGATAACTAAAACAAAACTACTTGATATCGCTGTTGTAAAAACACATACAGGTCAAATCACTATAAAACCTTTGGTTCAGGTGTTAGAAGATTTTAAAGTTGATGATACTAGCGCTTTTAATTCGATTGCTTTGTGGGAAAACAGAGCATTGAATATTGCTAAACATGGCACTATTCACTTTGGCGATGACACTTGGATAAGCTATGAAGAAACGCAAAGAAATGTGAATTTTAAAGGTGTTGATGAATTAGCATATCAAATTCGAATTTATTCACTAATTAAACTCACACATGGTGATGTTGTAGGCGGTAAACCTCTAAAAATCTCTACACTTCAAAATGATGTAACGTATCTAAATTTATTTGCAGCCTTCTTAAGACAAAGAGGTTATCACTCATTTCATGAGTTGGAGTTCAAATCTGACTTAGTTATTAGGAATCTCATAAAAGACTATTTATATGAAGTCAGGAAAATAGCTATTTACAGACAATCACACTCATTTACTAAACTATTTGACGTGCAGCGCAGCTTTCGTCTTTTTGGCCCTAAGGTGTGTAGTGTTTTTATTGATGTACTTAACCAACTAAACGAGTTACACCATCCGAGACCAGTCACTTATTCGCACCCTGTCATTCCTACTAAAGTAATGAAAAAAATTCTGAAGTTTGCAGAAAAAATAGTTGAAAACTCTAAGGATAAGATAGAACGATGGCTAGAATTAAATGCACGCTTAATAGATAGTTTAAATGAAGGCTCCGTTGAACCACCGCCCAAAATTAGTACAGGTGAGCTAATAGCAAAACATGTAAGAAACTTACCCGATGAAGTGGAATTCATTCAATTATCCGAAGAATTAGAAGATTTAAAATTAGCCACATACATTAATATCTTGGCCTATACAGGCATGAGATATAACGAAGTACTTACATGCAAGGTTGGCTGTGCCAATTACAAAGATGATATTTATTACATTACGGCAATCATGACCAAAACCGACAACAGTAAGGTTGAGATGGAATGGTTTTCAAACGCTGAAGTACATGAGTGTGTTGGTATTTACGAAAAATATGTGTTCGGTATGCAAGAAAGGGCAAAAGCTGTACTTTCTTCATGCAGAGCCAATATAACAAGTAGTCAAGCACACAACTTGAAAGAAGGGTTAGAAAGAAACCGTCTTTTCGGGGTTTCACATAGTAGCTGTAGTGTTAGTTTTAGCGATGCTGGGCGATTCACAAAATTTGAGGTTAAAAACAGTGAAAACATTGAGCTTTTTGACTTAACTCTAGACGATGATGATATAGCAGAGCTTGAACGCCTTGAATCTAACTACAAAGAAGTTAGAGGAGAGAATAGAGGTGTCCCATACGAAGAAGGCGATACGTTTAGATTAACCGCTCACATGTTTCGACATACGTTGGCCTACTTTGTCATTGCCAATAAATTAGGTGAGCTTGATGATATTAGATATCAATTTAAACATTTAACCAGCCTAATGACGTTTGTTTATACTCGAAGAGCATTTTTGGCCTCAACAACTTTAATTAAAACTACTGAAGAGTTTAATGAGATTTTAATTGACCGTGTTGCAGAAGAGTTAATAGATGAAGCCGAGTCACAATCACTTAAAGGTGGTGCTGGTGAGCAAATTAATAAAACATCTAAAGATCTGATAATAGGTATTACTGATAGTCAAAGTAAAGATTCGACTGTGATTAAGCAGATCCATTTCAGTTCAATTGAAGAACTGAAAAAATTTCTCGTCAAAAATATTAAAAACATACGTGGCTTGCCTACGGGGTACTGCACTGCGGGAGAAGCTTGCAAGATAAAAGGAGCAGGAATCCCTAGTGGCTGTGTGTATTGTGGTAGTAAAATCATTACCAAACGCCACAAGGTCAATTGGCAAGTGATAAAAAAAGATGCGACCCAGAAACTAGAGGCATATGCAGCATCAACCACAGAAGAGCAAGAAGATTACGAGCTATTTGCTATTCACTGGAAAAATAATATAGCAGCAGCTGACTATGTATTAGATGAAGGCAAAGCGCATACAAACCAAGGAGAACAAGCATGAGTAGCGCATATGATGATATAAAACGTGCTTTTGAAGAGATGAAATCTGATGGCAGCAAGATAACCAAAAATGCAGTAGCAACGAGAGCTAAAAGAAATATTGCGAATCTATCTAAAGAAGAAGAAAAATGGGTAAAGTTACGAGAAAGTATTGAAAAAGCTCAATTAACTTGGGAAGAAAAAAATAAAGATAATTTAATAAAACAACTCAGAACAAAGGTAGCCGAACTAAAAAGCAAGCTTGCTAAAGAAAAGCAAAAAAATAATATCGGCACTAAGGAAATCGATAATAAAGATACAAAGTTATTAGTGTTGTTGAGTGAAATGTACGCAGAAATAGATAAGCTCAAACTGATTAATGCCGATTTACAAAATCAACTTCAGCATTCAGGGCAACATACAGAAATAAGAGTGGATACGTCTACTGGTGAAATTATTGAATTAGTTTCAACGAAACAATAGATTAGATGTAGTAGCTCATATCTCAACTTACAGTTTTGTTGATTAGGCTTAGACTTCACCTGACAGGCAGCAAGAGCGAACAAGAGACGGTCAGAGTGATCTGGATATGTGAACTTAATTCTACAAAGAGGACGCTTAGCGACCCCGTTCATGCAATAAAATTGAGTTTAGGCAATCCGCATTAATTGTATAATGATATTTCTGCTTCTAAAGAGTATGTTTATGAGAACCATTGGAAAACTGGCAAAAGATTTAGATATCAATGTTGAAACAATCCGTTTCTATGAGCGCCAAGGTCTGATAGAGCAACCTTTAAAACCAGAGTCTGGTTACAGAATGTATGGCGATGCCCTTACCAGTCAACTCAAATTTATTCTGAAAGCTAAAGCATTAGGGTTTACGCTGAAAGAAATTGAATCGCTTATGTCACTAAGTGACAGTTGCGCTGATATTGAGTCGATGGGGTTGCAAAAACTTAATCTCATTCGTAATAAAATTGCTGATTTACAGCGATTAGAGAAAGTAATTCAAGATATGACAGATTCTTGCAAGGCCAATCAAGACCCTCAATCCTGCCCGGTAATAAATTCACTTAAATAGCTATTGACCCCGTACTTATGTACGGAGTTTATACTACCTTAAAAATTGAGGTAGATAGTTATGATCAATAAAATTCTAGATAAAGTAGGTTCTGGTGGCGTTTGGCTAGCCGCCCTTAGCTGCACAGCATGTTTTCCTGCACTCGGCTCATTGGCATCTGCTCTTGGGTTAGGTTTTCTTTCACATTTTGAAGGGATAGCGGTGAACACCTTATTGCCATTATTTGCTTCACTAGCGTTGTTAGTTAATTTCTATAATTGGTATCAACATCGAGATTCATTGAGAGGCGTTTTAAGTGTCATTGGCCCAATTGCAGTATTGCTGACCCTTTATCCTTTATGGCAATACGACTGGAGCACTTACTTATTTTACTTTGGGATCATTTGGATGGTCGTAATGTCTATTTTAGATATTGTTAAGCCCATTAAGGAACCAGTATGCAAGGTATAGAACTAGAATCTAAAATCACTTGCCCTGAATGTGGATTTAGCAAAGTTGAAACCATGCCTACAAACGCTTGCCAATGGTATTACGAATGCGAAAGCTGTAAAGCACTACTTAAACCGTTAAAAGGTGATTGTTGCGTTTATTGCTCTTATGGAACAGTTAAGTGTCCTCCTATTCAAGAAGGCAATGCATGTTGCTCAGGTAAGTAGCCTAGTATTCGGTGGTTCTGTGTCAACCAAGTAATATCTTAAATGCGATTGCGATTAACACTAAACCACCAAATAGTTCAGCTTTAGATTCCAGCCATACGCCACTTCTTTCGCCGATATTCACACCAATCCAGCTAAAGGCAAACGTCGTGACGCCTATTATCAAGCAAGCTACGGCTATATCTACCTCAAGCAATGTGATTGCATAACCTGCCGCCATTGCATCAATACTGGTGGCAATAGCAAGAACAAATAGTACACGATGAGTAACATTAGCAATATCTTCTTCAATTCCTTCAGATTGGGACTCATAAATCATTTTGCCACCGATAAATACTAGCAAAATAAAAGCTATCCAAGGTGCATAATCTTCAATCCAAGATGATAAACCTTTACCGCTGTAATAGCCTAAAAGAGGCATAAAGCCTTGGAAAAAACCAAAATAAGCAGCGGCTTTAATAAAGAGCTTTTCAGCATTTACTACTTTTTTAGAACCTAAGCCTATGGATACTGCAAACGCGTCCATACTGAGTGCTATAGCTAATACAAATACTTCAAACAAACCGATTAAACCTGAATAAAATTGTTATAAGATTACGTGACGTATAATTAGTTACTTGATTGATGTTAAACACCTAAGATTTACTGACAATTTTTCTATTATCAAAGCCTTATTTTTACACCAAATTTCAGCCAGATATTCAGTAACAGTGCCAACACTTGAAGGAAACAGAATATTCCCCGCCACTTTGGCGAAAGGTCCATCAGTTTCGAGTAGAACTCTATCTTGAGGTATCCACGATATTACTTTTTTAGCTCTGGCTGAAGTTAGCATGGCTGGCCCAATAGAGAAGAAACAGCCTAGCTCGACGGCTTCTAGAACTTGCTTCTTAGTACCTAAAAACCAATGAAGAATAGAAGTACCAGCATTGGGATGTAACTTAAGTTGTTCAAGAACTTCACCAGTCGCGTTAAGACTATGGATAGTTAGTATTTTGTCATCAAAGCCTTCACATTTTTTTAGAATATGCGTGAAAACCTCTAATTGATCATCAAAGTAATCAGCGTAACCTTTTGAGCCATCCAGTCCAATTTCTCCAATATATCTAGTTCTATCAACTAGCTTATCGAATAGTGCTAATTCATTTTTTCTTAGATGAGCAAGTTGAGGGTGAAGCCCCAAGGCCGTCTTACAGTGTTTTATGCCACTTGTTAACTGGACAGTACCTTCAAAAGCTGAAGGCACCGTAGTTACTGATAGCACGTAATAATTACTGCTTTTTATGTCGTTCAATACCTCTTGATGATCTGGATATAAATCAACGTGGCAATGAAGATCCATCATGACGATTTATCCGCTTGGAGAAATAATTCAACCTCTGCCAATCCTCGCTTAATAGTTGATTCTAATTTTTCTCGTATATCTTTTTCTTGTGGTATTGGCCCTGAACTTCGAAGCCAAGAACGATAGTTATCGGATTGTTTCAATCTAATAATGGCAGTTTGAACCGCTTGGAGATCATCGCGAGTATCTTTTTCTTTGATAAGATCTCTCAACCGCTTTGTCTTGTATGGCGCATCTTGTGTAAAACCAGCATGAAAAACTGACGCTCTTCGAATAAGGCAAGGTACACAATGCCCACACTGTTTATGTTCTCTGTGCCAATGACTGCATGAAACACTTAGGGGAACTGCTTTTCTAATTGCGTCTTGATCAACACATTCCGCTAACATTTCACCTTTAGTTTTGAATTGATAGGGGTTTACAAATTTGACATGAAACCCAGTGTCTCTAAGCAAAGATTCAAGCCTGCTTAGAAAATTAGGATGAGTAGTTCTAGTGCTATGGCTACCAATCCGTCTTCTGGTAAGCGGCGGATTTATAGAAATATAGCCATTCTCTGGGACGACAATAGTTTCAATACTGCTATCGCAATTAGCATTTCTTAAGGCTGATATACCAAGTACCGCCATAGCTAGGAAGTTAAAGCTTCTTCCCCTCATACTAATGTCAGTTTTACCTTCTAAGTGCTTAATAATATGGGGAGACATTGAATAGGACAATTCGCCGAATGGCGGGGATAATAATTGCTTAATGTCTTCTTGCTTAGCGCCATCACCACGATAAGCGTGACTAACCAAGAGAGGCTTTAAATCTGATTCTCCGTTCAAAATATCAATTGCACCAACTGCGCTATCAAGACCACCAGAAAAAAGGCAAACAGAGTTGAGTCCAATTAATGATTTTGCTTTTGCTTTCGCTTGCTCACTTGTTTTAGGAGTCGGCATCGGCATAGTTGTTTTTTCAAAAGTAAACAGCCATTGATCGCCTGTAAGAAAGTTGAGCAAAGAACTCAGTTCAGGTTCTACAAAATTCCACATATCCTCATCAGTTACAGGAACATGCAAATGCATTTTTCTAGCCCATGCATTTTCTGCATTATCCCTTAATTCAAATGTATCAGCAGCGGTAACGGCGGTAGCAATTGTTATCAGATCTATTGAATCAGCATCTACATTCAATCCTAAATCACGAACTGTTTGTAGTAGTTGTTTTGACACCAAGCTGTGCTTAGTGATGTCATTTTGATGCGTATGAAACATTTGGACAGGATGACAATCATCAGAAAAGTCAGGCAAGTTAGCAGGGTCATGGTTAAAGTAAAAATTAGTCATTAAAGCTCTCCCATTCATCAACCGTCATAGCAATAGCATCGGCTTGAATTTTAGTAATATTTTCTTTGCTAATAGTACTGGGGTTGCCATTAGTTACTTTGTCTAACTGCTCTTGTGTAATCACTTTTATTAGTTCCCTTAATTCAACTTCCATTTGATGATGCTTGCTTGCTGGCTCAACATGAAACCAAGCTCTGCCCATGCCTTCAACCACATCCTGAAAAATAAGGTCTGTTAAATAACAGCCTATGGCTTCTTGGATAACTTCGTCAGTAAAACTGTTTGGGTCAAATTCTTCTGTATCGGGGAGTGCTTCTTCTAGTGCGTAATCCAACGCAACTCTTACAGCATCCGAATCGGCATTATCAGGCGCTAAATGGCTAGCAATTTTGTCGATTGCTTGATCAGTCGATAGCCCAGTTAGATCACCTAATGATAAGCTTTGATTATTAACCGTTACGGTGTCGCCACGCATGACACCAAGCAATCCAGAACCAGCAGTTATGCCGCTTGATAGTCTCCTGCTTGTGCTTTTACCTCCGCCAGAGCCTTTTCTAGAGTAACTTTTTAATGAACGCCTTAGATCTGAGGTTGAGCCACCTGTTTGCGCATATTTACCAAATGCTCTTCTGGCACTGGCAAACCTATTTGGAGGCGGTGTTGCTGTAGGTGAACCACCGATTTCTTGTTGAACCTTGTCATTGTCAATATCATTGCTATTGTCATTCTGATCATCAGCTTGATTATTATCAGAGCCAGCTTGCTCATCCCCATCAGTACCTGATGCAGGTTCTATTGTGACAGGATCTCCTTGCTCTGCCCAAGATGGAATAAGTGGACTCTTATTATTTGGTCCTGTTGACGATGCGGACGTACCCATATTACTTAGTTCCCTCTAGTTCTTTTAAAATTGGATTAAGCCATCTTTGGCGGGGCAAGCTTTTTAAAAATGTAAGAAGACTTAAGCTACATTTATCATCCTGCTTGGCAAGTAACACAGCCCCATAAATGCCTGTTGGTCTTTCGGTCCAATCACCAATCAACTTAAAGTTTTCAATCAAACCATCCATGACTGACATGTATTCTTCCTTCGGAGTTGTGGTAATCGCAGTAGAGTTAACGCCACTGACCCTTACCTTTTGCTTCATTAATTCTTCTACGAGTTTTTGAGCGGCTCCAGACATTACCGAATTAACAGCCCCCATTGGAATGCTTTCTCTGCTCAGATATGCCGCTGGTGTCAAATCCATTTCAGTGAACATGGGAGGTAATTTCGACCATTTATCAATAAAAGCTAGGTCGAGTTTCCACTCTTCAGGTAAATTAATTTCGTCAAATTCGACTTCTGAATTTTCAAGATCCGCTAATACTTTTGGATATCCGTTTTCCTTATCAATTAATTCATAAAGCTTGTTGGTAGCCTGAGTGCCTAAGCACCTCTCAAAAATTACCAGCTTAGTGATAGTTTTTTCATCAAGCTGCATTCCTCTGCGATGAGCGGTTTTCTTTCTCATCTTAACCTGATTGAGTAATCGCTTAACTATGCGAGGGTTGCCGTTAATGTTTGTGGATTCAGCTAATAGTGGAGCTAACTGTTCAGCAACCACAAATTTACTTCTGAGTTCGGAATGCTTTTCAATCTCGTGATCTTGAAGTAGCTCGTCAACGGTAATTTGTGGTTGTTTCCACGACAGCCTTAATGACTCTTCAAGGGCACATCTTATCGTTTCTAATTGCGCATCGGTAACGCCGTGATCTTGAGCAGTAAGCATCATTAAATATGCCCTTATCTCCAGAACGCCGGGTCTTGGTACATGCACAGGAATTTGAATAAGCTTGTCTAAATAATCAGTTTGATGTCGTTGAGATGCACCTTTGTGATACTCAGGCACTGCCAAGCGGATCATGTCCTCATCGGCGGCAATAACAAATGCAGTATTGGGTAAAAATAGAAATAACCTGATCGCCTCAAGGGTCGAAATAGCATTAAATGGAGAGCAGCGATCTAAATTATCGACATAGACAATAAGTGGCTTATCAAACTCCTTTAACAGATCAGAATATGCTTTTCGGAATTCTTTAATTTCTTTAGGAGGTGAAAATGATTTATTATCTTTGATCAAACCTTTGTTTTTCTTCGCGACATCCTTAGCGCCATCGACAGCACCTTTTACATCATCAACATCCAGTTCACCATCGTCACCACCACTGAATAGTCCCATGATCTTCTGTATACCACCCATAGTTGGTATACCAGCTAATGCTGCACCACCATCCATTAGCAATCCCATCAGTCTGATCTTATCTATTCGTCCAGCAAACTCTTTTGCTTTTGCACTGAGATTTTTATCGTCTGCTGCTTTTTTAACTAAAGTAGATGCAATTGTTTCTAGTAACGCCGCTTTAGCGTCATCATACCCTTGGAAAGTCCATGCATCGAAATGTACTTGGATATATTCTTGTTCATCACTTTCCAGAGAAGCCTTAGTAAGTTCAAGAATCGTCGATTTTCCAGCGCCCCAATCACCAAAAACGCCTATACTAATAGGCATTAACTCCTTTTCTGTTATAAGATCTTTTATTGACTCAGCCGTTTCATTAAAATTTAAGAAATCAATTTTTGATTCTTTATCAGACCACATAACGTCTCCTTTTATTTATTATTTCTTTTGTTCCATTCTTTCAATAATTCGGTGAACCGTGGGGCGGCTAACAGAATATTTCTTCGCTAATGCAGAGATCGATTCACCATTTAATTTATCTTTATATAATTCTTTCGCTTGTTTGTCTGATAAAGCAGGCAATCTGCCCATGTGTTTGCCTTTAGCTTTAGCCTCTTCACGACCTTCTGTGGTTCTGGCTTTTATAAGATCCCGCTCAAGTTGAGCGAATATGTGGCTACGCATAATGTTTGAGATTATTTCTCATCAAGCCAGATTGGGTGAGTACTAGGAAATCTTCGTCAGATTTGAGCCTGAAGCAGTCGTAAACGATGGTACAAAATTACTTCAGCTAAAATTCACTTTGATACGAAACCGGACATTAGGCTTAGCGTATCTCATGACAAGTGTTCCAACAATATAGTCGTTGCTCTTACTTTTAAATTTAAATCTTGTTTTAGATCCTCTGTACAATTAGTAACACACCAACGCGACTTTAATGTGGAATTAGGATCATCGGTTAATTTATTCTATCTAGATAGCTCTTCTATTTTTTATCTTTGATAAACATCGGTATAAAACGGGCAGTCCAAATAATGTTAGCAGTGTTTGCTGTCACTACCCCCCAACAATTATTTTCTTGGAATAGCTATTTGAGTTACTTCCCAATCTTTTCAAATTAAATAACTTTTTATTTGACTCTATAGCCACTATAGATTTTATACTTATTTTAATATTGTTTCGGAATGTTAAATATGTCAGAAAAATGTAGTGGTCAGTGTCAATCATCTTCTACCAATGAAGATGTAAAAATTGATACACAATTAGATAACTATAGTGGCGCGTTTGTCAGTACATTTAAAGTACCTCAAATGGACTGTCCTTCAGAAGAGAGATTGATTAGGTTAGCACTTGACTCAATTGAGCCTTCAGTTGGGTTGCAATTTGATATTCCTAGCCGTTTAGTCAAGGTTTTTCATGATGAAAATTTAGATGAGATAACAAAAAAATTACAACAACTCAATCTCGGTGCAGAGTTGGCATCAACTAAAGAAAGTTGCAGCACCGAAGCTGCAAAAGCAAAAGATCTAGCCCAAAAAAATGAGATGAAAGAAGCATCAACGCTAAAATGGTTGTTAGCCATTAATGGAGTCATGTTTTTTATAGAAGTAATTGCTGGGATTATTGCGCAATCTGCTGGCCTTATTGCCGACTCATTAGATATGTTTGCTGATGCTGCTGTTTATGGTTTAGCTATATATGCTGTCGGTAAAAGCATAAGCATGAAACTTAGAGCGGCACATATATCTGGTGTACTTCAAATTATTCTAGCGCTAGGTGCTTTGAGTGAAGTCGTAAGACGCTTTATTTACGGTAGTGAACCTATCTCTTCTTTAATGATGATATTTGGTGGAATAGCACTAATCGCTAACATTGCTTGTCTGTTTTTAATATTTGGCAACAAAGAAGACGGCGCTCATATGAAAGCGAGTTGGATTTTTTCCGCAAATGACGTAATCGCAAACGTAGGTGTAATCTTAGCTGGCTTATTAGTTACAGTAACTAGCAGCCGTTATCCAGATTTAGTGATTGGTTTGATTATTGCTGTTGTCGTTTTAAACGGTGCTCGCCGCATCTTACAGCTAAAGTCTTAAGTAGAAAGTAGTTAAAAGAATGCACCCGTCATATTTTAAACCATATATATCATACGTGATAATGATTTTAATCGCGGTGCAGTCTGTGTTTTTTTCGCAAGAAGAGATTGAAGGAAACTTAATTGAAAGTTCTTTTAATATATCACTAACTGAGTCTATTACCCCGCTAAAAGCTCCTGAAAGCTCTAATTTATTTGAGGAGGGTAATAGCCAAACTTTAATTGATAATTGTAATTTTTGTTGCTGCTGTCAGTTATTTTTAAATACAGATTCTTCTTGTAATATTTTACAAGCAATAGAATATTTCCCTACCTACGCCTTAGTTTCCCCTGAGCTAAAAGGCTATATCTCGGTGCCATTCCGCCCACCTAAGTACGCCTAAATTTTATAGAAAATTAAGAAAGGTCAAATGTTAATGACCTAAATATCACATATAAATTTATAGGAAAGTATACATGGCACTTAATACCTGTGTGCATCGCAAGATAGCAATTTTAAGGTGTGTAACACCTCGGCTTAAATATATCGCGTTTCTCGCTTTGTCACTTTTTACATTTAATGTTTATGCCTTTGAGAAGCAGTTAAACCTTCAAGAGGCAATTCAGTGGACGCTTAAACAAAATCCTGAACTCAAAATATTTGATTTCAAACAAACCGCATTAACAGGACAAGAACAAACAGCAAGTTTAAATCCTGCTTATGAACTAGAAGTTGAAGCTGAGAACTTTGCAGGCTCAGGTGAATTTAATGCATTCGACAGTGCTGAATTAACAGTCGCTCTATCTTCGGTTATCGAAATGGGAGATAAACGCTCAGCGCGGATTGGACTTGTTTCAAAATCAAGAGCACTACTCAATGCTGAGAAAGAAGTCTCTGCGCTTAATTTAATGGCTCAAGTCACTGAGAAGTACGTGGAAGTACTTGCAGCCCAACAAAGAGTGATATTGGCAGATAATGCATTGAGCTTAGCACAAGAAACCTTAGAGATTGTATCTCAGCGTAACCGCGCAGGTGCTACTCCTGAGGCTGAAGTGAAACGCTCAAAAGCAGTTATTGCTCAGGCTAACCTCACCCTTCAATCTGAACAAAAGCGCTTGGAATATCTAAAGCTTTCTTTATCAGCTTACTGGGGAGAAACATCAGTGTCATTCTCTAGAGTAACTGGAGATCTGTTTCAGTTTGGCAATGATAGTGATTTTAGTAGTCTCTTTGCGAAATTAGAGAAAAACCCTGCTATTCAAGTTTATGCAAGTGAGCAGCGACTAAAAGAGGCCGAGTTACAGTTGGCTAAAACAGAGTCAACGGCCAATATCAAATGGTCTGTTGGTGTTAGGCGCTCTCAAGAAGCCAATGATACGGCACTGGTCGCTGGCTTTAGCTTACCTTTGTTTGCTGAAAAGCGAAATTCTGGCGCAATCGCTAGTGCGCTAGCAGAGCGTGACCAAGTTGCCATAGAGAAAGAGGCGACTAAGTTAAGATTTAGAAATCACTTACTACGAGCATACTCCAATAGAAAACAAGCCATATTAACAGCTAATTCATTAAAGCAGTCGGTTATCCCAATGCTTGAAGATGCACTGGAAGATACTCAAGACGCCTATCAAAAAGGTCGATATGGATATCTTGATTATGTATCGGCTAGACAAGAGCTGTTAAATGCTCGGCGAACCCTCATTGATGCGGCATCTGCTGCCCTAATTTATGGCGCAGAGATAGAAAAACTAACAAACGAAGCGCTGTCACTCTAAATAAACATCACTTTAAGTTTAATAACAATTTATTGATTCAGTTATTAACTGAATCGTTTAGGAATTCAAAATGAAAAACTATTTACTCGCACTATTGATTTTTATTGGGTATTTGTCACCCATTCAAAGTGTTTTCGCTAGTGAAGATGAACATGAAGGCGAAGAAGGCATAAGCAAAATCGACAATAACATGGCAAAAAAGGTTGGTGTTGAAACAGCCTATTTAGCTTCAAAAACGTTGAACCAAACTATCCCTGTATACGGCGCTACGACGATAGGCGCTGAACAATTATTTCAAGTTGGCGCTAGATATAACGGCGTTATAAAGACAATTAACTCCACTGTTGGTGATAAGGTAAAAAAAGGCGATCTATTAGCCGTTATTGAATCTAATGAAAGCTTAAATACCTATAAAATAACATCGCCTGTTTCTGGGACTGTTTTACAGCGAAATGGAAATATTGGCGGTATCACGCAAAACACTAGCTTGTTTGAAATCGTCAAATTTGACACCTTGTGGGCTGAATTTAAGGTGTTTACCAGCCAATATAATCAAATCAAAGTCGGTCAGCATGTTGATATTGAGCAAGGTGAACACGCATTCAGTTCAGTCATCACTAATATTATTCCAGCTAAAGATCAGCCTTATGTTTTAGCACGGGTACGATTAAACAACACTGAGTTAAAGCTAACGTCAGGTCAATTATTAAAAGGCAACGTAAAGATAAACCAATTTGAGGTGGATTTAGCGGTCGAGAAAGTTGCCATACAAGAGCTAGGTGGACAATTAGGTGTCTTTGTAAAAGAAAATGAAGAGTACGAGTTTGCACCACTTGTCCTTGGTCGTTCAGACAAAAACTATATCGAGGTCATTGATGGCCTCAGTAAAGACGCTGAATATGTAAACAAAAACAGTTATCTGATAAAAGCGGATATTTTGAAATCTGAAGTAGAAGACGACGATTAGGAGACGCAATATGATTGAATCAATTTTGCGTCTTGCAATAAATAGACGCTATTTAGTATTAAGTCTGCTGATGGTAATCATCGGCGTTGGCATGTGGAGTTATCAAAAACTTCCCATTGATGCTGTTCCAGATATAACAAACGTGCAGGTACAAATAAACACTTCTGCCCCCGGTTATTCACCTTTGGAAGCGGAACAAAGGGTGACCTTTCCTGTAGAAACCGCCTTAGCCGGATTGCCAAAGCTGTCTCACACCCGCTCCCTGTCAAGATATGGATTATCTCAAGTAACCGTTATCTTTGAAGAGGGAACCGATATTTATTTTGCTCGCAACTTAATCAATGCAAGATTAGCTGCGATAAAAGGCGTTATTCCCTCTGGCTTAGAGCCAGAAATGGGTCCTATTTCGACAGGGCTTGGCGAAATATTTATGTATACCGTACAAGCTTCTCCTGACGCTAAAATGCCTAATGGAGAGCCTTATACCGCTATTGCCTTAAGAGAAATACAAGACTGGATCATTAAACCGCAATTGGCTCAAGTTAAAGGCGTCATTGAGGTCAACAGTATCGGCGGCTACAACAAGCAATATCACATAACGCCTAAACCCGAAAAATTACTTTTTCATCAGGTAACCTTTGAAGAAATATCTGATGCATTACGTAAAAACAATGACAACCGTGGCGCAGGTTATATCGAACAAAACGGACAGCAAGTTTTAGTACGCTCCATTGGGCAACTAGCGACAATAGATGAGATCCTCAATGTCATCATCAAAAAGAACGATGGTATTCCTGTAAAAATAAGTGATGTTGCCAATGTTGCTATAGGCAAAGAACTTAGAACAGGGGCTGCTACTCGTAATGGCATTGAGACAGTGCTTGGTACAACCATGATGCTGATTGGTGAGAATTCTCGCACCGTTGCTTTAGAAGTGGAACATAAGCTCAGCGAAATACAAAAATCTCTGCCAAAGGGCATTACCGCAGAGCCTGTTTACGACAGAACAACGTTAGTAGATAAAGCGATTGCAACCGTTACCAAAAACCTCGTTGAAGGTGCGCTTTTAGTTATTGTTGTGTTATTTATTCTACTTGGAAATTTACGTGCAGCTCTCATTACCGCTGCTGTTATCCCTATTTCCATGTTAATGACAATCACAGGTATGGTGCAAGCAGGAGTATCTGCCAATTTAATGAGTCTCGGCGCATTGGACTTTGGCTTGATAGTGGACGGGGCTGTAATCATCGTTGAAAACTCTGTCCGTAGGTTAGCACAGGCCCAACACAACGGTCATAGGCAAGACTTAAGAGAACGCCTAAATACCGTTTTTGAAGCCACTTCAGAAGTGATACGTCCAAGCTTGTTTGGTGTGGCAATTATCACTGTTGTTTACATCCCCATTTTCACGCTAACTGGCGTTGAAGGGAAAATGTTCCACCCTATGGCGGCAACTGTCGTTATGGCGTTAATTTCCGCAATGATCCTTTCAGTTACACTGGTTCCTGCTGCTGTAGCTGTGTTTATGAAAGGTAAAATCAGCGAAAAAGAAAGTGTAGTTATTCGTTCAACCAAGTCTATTTATGAACCATTGTTAAAAATGGCGATGAAATTTCGTTGGATTATTGTTTCATTCTCAACGCTGTTAATGGGGTATAGCCTTTGGTTAGCAACTACGCTTGGGACAGAATTTGTTCCTCAATTAAATGAAGGTGATATTGCACTACAGGCATTAAGAATTCCATCGACTGGCCTAGAGCAATCAGTAGAAATGCAAGAAGTACTTGAGCAACGTATTAAAGCGTTTCCTGAAGTTGATAAAGTATTCTCGCGCATCGGCACACCAGAAGTAGCAACTGACCCAATGCCACCGAGTATTGCTGATATCTTTGTTATTTTAAAACCACGTAAAGATTGGGCCGAACCTTCAAAGCCAAAGAGTGAATTAGTTGAAGAAATGGAAGAGGTACTGAAAAACATTCCGGGCAACAACTATGAATTCACTCAGCCTATTCAAATGCGTTTCAATGAATTGATTTCTGGCGTTAGAGCTGATGTCGGCATCAAAATATTTGGTGATGATTTGGATCGGTTATTACTCACCGCAAAAGATATTCTAAATATAGTGAAAACCGTGGACGGTGCTGCTGATGCCCGAATGGAACAGGTCACAGGTGTTCCATCTTTATCAGTAATTCCTAAACGAGAAGCGCTTGGTAGGTATGGTTTGAGCGTTACCGAACTGCAAGACTGGGTTGCTACTGCAATTGGCGGTGAATCTGCGGGGATCATTTATGAAGGAGACAGACGATTTGAGTTAGTTGTTCGTCTACCGGAGCAAATAAGAACGGATATCGATAGCTTGAAGCATCTGCCGCTTCCACTTGAGAATGGTAACTATGTGCCACTTGAAGAAGTTGCAGAGCTTAAATCTGAGTCTTTACCTGCTCAAATTAGCCGTGAGAGAGGTAAAAGAAGAGTTGTGGTTACCGTCAATGTTCGTGGTAGAGATTTAGGCGGTTTTGTCAAAGAAGTGAAAGCTAAAATTAATCAGGAAGGAGAAATTCCAGCAGGATACTGGCTTGATTATGGCGGAACCTTTGAACAGCTAGAGTCAGCGAGTAAAAGATTAAGCTTAGTTGTGCCGATCACACTAATTGTTATCTTAGGTATTTTGGTTATTGCATTTGGTTCATTAAAAGATGCATTGATCATTTTCAGTGGTGTACCGTTAGCATTAACTGGGGGCGTAATTTCTCTTTATTTAAGAGACATGCCTTTATCTATTTCGGCAGGTGTCGGCTTCATAGCATTGTCAGGTGTTGCCGTATTAAATGGCTTGGTTATGTTGGCTTTTATTCGAGATCTTTGGCATGAAAAAGGCGACCTTTACGTAGCGATCATTGAAGGTGCCATCATTCGTTTAAGACCTATTTTAATGACGGCACTGGTCGCAAGTTTAGGTTTTATTCCAATGGCGTTAAACACTGGAATTGGTGCAGAAGTGCAACGACCACTAGCAACAGTTGTTATCGGCGGTATTGTATCTTCTACAATTTTAACTTTGTTTGTATTGCCTATTTTATATCAATGGGCGCATGGCGCTGAGAGTAGTAAACAGCAATCTGACGAAATTTAAAAACAAAAAAGCAGCTTAATTACTAGGTTATGCCTAATTAAGCTGCTTTTTATATTGTATGCCCAACATTTTATTGATAAAGCTTACTGCGCTTCATCCCGACAATTTTCATTTAAAAACTCAAACTCTATCGTTGTATGCGATAAATGATAGGAAGATAATTTAGCTGCAACTTCTTGTTTAAGCCTAATTAATTCTTTAACGTCAAAGTTGTCACTCAGCTCAAGGTGCGCTGTTAAAACGTGACTTTCACCATCTAGTGACCAAAAGTGCATGTGGTGGATACCATTAACTTCAGGAAATTCCATTAGTGATAGTTTAATACGCTTTTGAGTCTCTTTATCGGGTGCAGCTTGAAGAAATAAAACGAGTGTTGATTTCAGGTTTTTGAAAACATTAAACAAGATGAACAGCGTGAACCCTATTGATAAAAGGGGATCTAATATCGGCAGTTCAGCGAACAACAGTACGATAGAGACTATAAGAACGGCAACCCATCCAAGTACATCTTCAAGAAGGTGCCATGTCAGCACTTTCTCATTTAATGTTTCACCCGCTTTTAATTTTAATACAGCATATCCGTTAACGGCAACGCCGAGTATCGCTAGCCCTAACATCCCCTCGACTACAGGCATTTCAGGATTGGACAGCCTTGGAATTGCTTCAAATAAAATCCAAATTGAGCCAATGATTAAAACAATACTGTTTATCAATGCGCCAAAGAGAGTAAGTCTACGATAACCATAACTAAACCTATCTGATGCTTCTTTATCTGAAAAACGACTTAAAATCCACGCAAAACCTATTGAAAGACTATCACCAAGATCGTGAACTGCATCTGCCATTATCGCAGTACTGTTAGTGAGCCAACCACCTATAAATTCGATAATAGTAAATGTCACATTCAGAAAAAATGCCCAACCAATACGATCATCTTTAGAATGCTGATGACTGTGACTATGGTTGTGCATTTTGTACCTCCAGTGCTTTTGTATTTCTAATTTTTGATACATTCATATTAATCAAATGGCGAATCACACCTTGATACATCCAACGTTTTACTCCCGACAAATTAGTACCCTTTTCAAGATAAAACTCATCAGGGGAATCATAAAGCCCAAAGTCGTCATGAATACCTTCTTTTTGAATATAGGTATCTTGGCCGCACCAATTTGTGTTTGGTGAAGAGAAACACTTTGTTGCAACACCATAGACACAAAAGTCATCTTTTGCTTGGCTAAATTTCTGCTGTAGTGAGCTTAAGTATTGCTCATCCAATATAAAGCCCTCTAAGTTTATCCAGCGTCCATCGAAATAAACTTCTACCCAACTATGAATGATGTATTTAGGTGCTAACCAAAATACATAGCTAGGTATAGCCCCTTTTTGTAATTGCTGATCAATGGTAAAACCATGGAAACGACACTGGATACCTAGTCCACGCAATAGCGCCATTAACAGATTACCCTTAGTATTACATTGCCCATAACCATCTGCTAGTACATCGCTTGCTGCTATATCATCACTCTTGTTATAGCCAAACATTATTTCATCTTTCACAAATTGGTATGCTGCTCCAATTTTGTTGAAATCGTCTAAGCTTTGCCATCCTCGCTGATCGATCAGGGATTGGATATCTTTGTGTTCAAAATTAACGATATTCGTATTGTTTAAATATTTCTCGGTCATTTTTTATATATCCTTTTCGTTGCATACTTATACTACAGACTCTATAGTAACTATAGAATCAAATGTCTGGGGGAAATTGATGAAAATAGGCGAATTGTCTAAAAAATCGGGCTGTTCTATACAAACAATTAGATATTATGAAAGAGAAGGATTACTGTTAAATCCAAACCGTTCAGAAGGTAATTTCAGGCTGTATGATAGTAAAGCACTTAAACAATTGGAGTTCGTAAAACATTGTCGCAGCCTAGATATATCACTCAATGATATTAAACGTCTTATCGAATTAAAAAATAAGCCAGAAGAAAGCTGCTCTAGCGTTAATGCATTAATTGATCAGCAACTTGCACTAGTGAATAAACGCATGAAAGAATTAAGGGCGCTTAAAGCTGAATTACAACAGATGGCTAGTGCTTGTGGTTCGAACAATACTATTGAAGCATGCGGGATCATTAAGTCACTAGATAGTTAACTCTGTTAGAGGCATACGGGCAGAATATAGAACATTAATCGACTACTGCATGTCCTAAATGTGGACAGATAAAAACGGAAGAAATGCTGACAAATTCATGTCAGCGGTATCACAAGTATGAGTCACACAAGGTTTTGCCAAACTATTGAATGGTGACTGGTGTGTTTACTTCTCATATGGAACAGCAAAATTCCGCCAATTCTAGAACGACAAAATTAGTTGCAGCCGTTAATGCACTAGAGTGTTTAAATTGAAGTTTATTATTGACTCTTCAACGTCTGCTTTACACTCTGAATTTTCGTTAATAACTCAAAAGCTAACTTCCGCTTTTGGCTAAGTGAAGTCATAAGGTATTCATTGATGCTAATGTCCGCAATGTCGGAGGAGCTGCCGTTAGCAAATAGCATCAAATTATCGTAATATAACTGATTGAGTCTCAGATATTATGATTAAAAAATCATACTTTCATAAAAAGAGAGATTGGCGGCATCCCTTTAAAACCTTTCAGTCTAAAATGAGATCAATCTCAATCATTATGCACAGTCACAAATACTCCACATAGGTTGATCATGGCAGTGGCAAACGGATTATCATTTTTGGTATTGAGAGAGCCGTCGATAATATTCAAACAAGCACCTTTCTTATGGATGCTTTCAATTGCCTCAAGAATAGATTTTAACGACCGTCCCAAACGGTCGAGGCGAGTAACAATAACTTCATCACCTTCCCTGATAAAGTCGATGAGTTCCTAAAGCTTTTCTTCATTTCGAATCGAAGCACCAGACTGTTTGCCTTGGAATATTTTTTCACAGCCCTGAGCGTCCAACTTGGACAGTTGAACATTTAAATCTTGTTCTTTAGTTGAAACTCTTGCAAAACCAACTTTCATATATACGAAACCTGTAACTTTCGCACACCTTAACAATTAAATGAACGAAAGTATATTAAATAAATTTCGTACATGAACGTAATAAAAAATAGAAATTCGTACACTACGGATAGAAAATGAATGACAATTCTAACTATAAAGTGACTTAATTATTTCACACGCTTCACTTGTACACGAGCTTGCCATTTGTTGAAGCTCAGCTTGTAGTGCTTTGAGTTCTCCCATTAGATTGTTAACTAAAGCCAATTTAGCCTGTGTCTATCATAAGTTCAAAACTTAAACTTTAGATATAAGCTGAAATTGAGTCAATCGTATTACAAATACTCTTATTGATACTGGCTCATTACTTGCACTTTTTCGAGAACATGACCACATGTAGAGAATAATAGGCTAACAGTGGGAAATATTTACACTATCAATGTAAGGATTACTTATGAAATACTCAAGATTTGCTGCAATGATCATCACCTCAACCATTGCTATGTTTGTCATGATGTATCTCAACACTTACGCAGTATCACATATATGGTTTAGTGAAACGCGTATCTATATGGCGTTGTATATGGGAGCAGGTATGGCAATGATCATGCTGGCCTTTATGCTTGGCATGTACAGTAACAAGAAGCTCAACATGGCTATTTTTCTATTGGCGACAATACTGTTTGCCATATGTCTTTATCTTGTTCGCTCTCAAAGCACAATTTCTGACACTGCTTACATGAAAGCGATGATTCCTCATCACTCCATTGCTATTCTTACTAGTGAGCATTCAACTTTGGAGGATGTACGCGTGCGTGAATTGGCAAATGGTATTATTAAAGCCCAACGAAAAGAAATAAAAGAAATGGAATGGCTGATTAAAGATATTTCTGAAAATGGAAAGGTCAGCTCACAAGCTCAGGCTGAGCAACGACCGCTCCCAAAGTTTGAAGGCACACTGAACAAAGGAGACTAAGATGACTAAGACAGCTACCCTGTACAGAATGGTCACTGACGAACATATCTGCCCCTATGGTTTAAGGTCGAAAGATTTGCTGGAGAGGCAAGGGTATGATGTAGAAGATCATAAGCTCACGTCAAGACAACAAGCTGATGACTTCAAAGCTAAGCATGATGTCAAAACTACGCCACAAACCTTTATTGAAGGAAAGCGTGTCGGAGGATACGATGACTTAAGAGAGTATTTTGGTAAAGATGAAGCAGGTCAAACTGGCACAACCTACACGCCCGTTGTAGCCATTTTCTCGATAGCTGCACTTCTTGCTGTCGCATCTCAACATTTTGCTTCCGGCTCATTTATCTCCATCAGAACACTGATGCTATTTATAGCTTTTTCAATGACGCTCTTAGCGGTGCAAAAACTGAAAGACCTATACAGTTTCACAAATTCGTTTATTACTTATGATTTACTAGCGATGAGATGGATAAGATATGGTTATATTTATCCCTTCATTGAAGCATATGCAGGTATTGGTATGGTTGCCCAACTACAGCCTCTCGCAGTGGCACCATTTTCATTGTTTATCGGCACAGTTGGAGCAATTTCAGTTTTCAAAGCCGTTTACATCGACAAACGCCAGTTAAAGTGTGCCTGTGTAGGCGGCGATAGCAGTGTGCCACTTGGATTTGTATCGCTATCTGAAAACTTATTTATGATCGCGGGAGCATTGATTATGCTGCTGATGTAAAGGTATAGCTCTATTCGGCGGCCCCTTAACTGTTAAGATTAGACCTAGGATGCCAGCCCACACCTTTCTAATTCATATGTAACATTTTTTCTGTCGTACTGGCATCAAGATAACCAGAACTGAGCAAACAATCTCAAAGGTTGTACAAAATAACACTAAAGTTTTTTCATTAAGTTTTATTGTTATGCTCTTGTGGTGGCTTTCGCCACCACTTTATTAGTTTTCAAGTTCCACCATATCTTTCGCTGCAATGTCACCAGACACTAGCTTTACAGTTGCGAAATGATCATTCACAATTTTAGTAATTTGTACCGTTCCTACCTTTTCGATAGTGTAGGGATCTTCACCTTCACTCAATACTATTCTTTCATGGAATCTAATAACACTGTATTTTTGCCCAACCTCTGCGCCATGCTTAGCACCAATACAGATTAGAGTTCGATTATCAGAACTTTCTACTACCTGACCTCTCATCATGTATTTATGATAAAAAGTGGTATTGGAACAACCCACTAAATATAAACCGAATGTAAGCAATAAAAGAGCTTTTATATAGGGTGTTTTCATCACTGTTACCTCATTTGACTAACTAATTATCTATACACTTTTTTATGAATTCATTTGTTTTTCCGGCCAGCCCCCGAAGGTGCTTGATGACAACTCCAAGGCTTATGAACAGAGTTATCTTTGATGTTCTGATCAACAAATTTATAGTAACTTTCTTTAGTATGTGTCCACCAATCATCATGAACATCTGCGCCATACTTACGGATTACCTCCTCAATCCCATCAAGGCTTACGTTTGCGGCATCATAGGCAAGGTGTATTTCACCTTCTTTGATGTTGTAACTAACTTCATCTATACCAAAAAGCTGATCTATTTCTTTTACTAACTCGTCACAGCTTTCTTCTGTGACATTGCTAAGCTTTAGGTTTCGAACAACTAAATTTTGCTCTTTAACGCCAACTCTATGATTTAAATCGCTCATAATTTTTCTCCTAATGTTTGTGTGAATGCTGTTGATTGCTATCTTTCATTTCTTCCATTTTACGGTTCATCTGCGGCATCATGTTCCCCATCATTTCTAAATGATGTTCAGCCATCTTGATTTGTTGATGCATTGGCATTTCTTCCATGTTTTTGTGCATGGATTGCATCATCTTCATCATTGAACGGTGATGTTCAACCATCATCTGCTGTTGCTTTTCAGGATCTTTTTCAGTTTTAATGGCATGGACTTCCTTTTTCATTTCCATCATCTTTTTGTGCATTTCTCCCATGTTCTCATGTGGTATTGCCATGCCTTGATGCATATCAGCTTTGTTCGCACCTTCATGCTTATGCTCATTGTTTTGGGCAAATGAGCTAGTGGTTATAAGTAGTGAACTAATAAATAAAATTGATTTAGTTAACGTTTTCATGATTTTTACCTTCTACACTTTTATTAAAATTTGGGATCCAACTTGGTGTCGATTCCATATACCTGTGGTACTCCGAACCAAACTCAGCAATCGCTTGTGCTTCTTCGCGTTTCGCTAGCTTGACGTAAACAACGACTAAGATCGGAAACATCGCAAGTGTTGGGATTGTCGGCCACTGCAATAAAAAGCCGAACATGATTAGAATGAAAGCTACATACTGTGGGTGGCGACACCTTGCATACCATCCAGTTGTAGCCAATTGATGATGTTTTTGCGCGTGATGCAATACATTCCATGCTGAAGACAACATAAAGAAACCTGCAACAATTAACACCATACTCACTATATGAAATGGGTCCCAATGGGCATCACCTTGAAATCCAAAGAAAGTATGTAATAAATGCCCATTTTCATGCGCAAAGAAATTTACTTCTGGATAGGTCTCCGTCAGCCACCCCGACAGAAAATAGATAGTTAAAGGAAAGCCATACATTTCAGTAAATAGGGCAACAATAAAGGCAGAGAACGCGCTTAGACTTCTCCAATCAGTTGATGTTTTTGGTTTGACAAAACTAAAGGCAAAAAAGATAAAAATTGCTGAGTTCAGTATCACCATTGACCATAAGTCATAATCATATGTTTCATTCATCACTGCTCTCCTTTTTATGTGATTCCTTACGTGCCTTTTCTAACCCTTGTATGTAGCCATCGCGATAGGCTGCATTTTTATCCGTGAGTTCTTGAAAGCTCTCTTCCTTTTTTTCATCAGGCGCATGTGAATGATCGTGACCATGTTTACCATGACTGCCATGCATAAATACGTGCATCAAGGGGCATAGCAATAAAATCAAGTAGGGAAGAAATTGCAGCATATGTTGACCATGCTCAAGCACTAAGAAGTAGGTCACTGCGGCAATAAGTGCCAGTGCAGCCCAGCCTGTAGGTGTTGACCAAAAATTAGGGTGTTGATTTTTCATATTGCCCTCCTAAACGACTTTTAAGACACCGCGATACATTTGCATCTGACAGTGAAACTCATGCTCTCCCGGTGATAAGTTCAATAGGGTAATTTGAGTAATTTCATTTAATTTAAGCTGTTCGCTTATATCCAATGAAGGAATAAGCATTGTTTCAGCGCAGGGGGATTGATCTTTGCGCATAAACTTCAGAGTGACAGGTTGGCTAGCAGACACCTGAATTGAGGATGGGGAATACACACCATCCCTCACTTCAATGAGTACTTCATTACCTTGAACGATTGTTTTATTGGGTTTATATAGCCAAAACCACCAAACAATCAGCGCGATTAACATTAAGCCTAATAAGTTAATAACCATCATTGTGATTCTCCTTAATGCTCTTTTGCTTTAAAAAAGCGAAGTCGATTTGCATTTGACACTACAGTCAATGACGAAAACGCCATTGCAGCACCTGCAATTACAGGGCTAAGCAGAATGCCAAAGAAGGGATATAGAACCCCCGCAGCAAAAGGAATCCCGGCTACGTTATAGACAAACGCGCCAAACAAGTTTTGTTTGATATTTCGTAAAGTAGCTTTGCTTACCGCTATGGCATCAGCAAGGCCATGAAGTGAACCACGCATTAGGGTAATGTCAGCACTTTCGATAGCTACATCAGTCCCTGTGCCTATGGCGAAGCCAACATCGGCTAACGCTAGCGCAGGAGCATCGTTGATGCCATCTCCTGTCATACCAACAATTTCGCCGCCTTCTTGTAGCTCTTTCACCTTGTTGGCTTTATCTTCTGGCAGCACTTCAGCAAGAAACTCACTAATACCCACTTTTTTAGCTACGGCGGCAGCGGTTTCCTTGTTATCACCCGTTAACATGATGACGCGTATACCATTAGCATGAAGCCGTTTGATAGCAGAGATTGAGTCTGACTTGATAGGATCTGCAACAGCAATGATTGCTGCAAGTTCACCATCTACAGCAAAGTACATAGGTGTTTTGGCTTCTTTGGCTAAAGACTGTGCTTGTTCAACAAAGCCTGTGAGGTCTATGCCTTTTAACTTCATTAGTTTATCGTTTCCGAAAAGCAGGGCTTTGTTGTTGCAGCTTGCTTCTACACCAAAACCCGTAATGGCGTTAAAGGCTTCAATTTTTAGTAACTCAATATCCTGATCTAACGCACTTTCAACAATCGCTTGCGCTAAAGGATGCTCTGAGCCGCTTTCTAAACTTGCTGCAAGCTGTAGTACGTCTTTTTCGTCAGTAGCTTTTGCTAAAATAATATCGGTTACCTTAGGTGCCCCTTCAGTAATAGTGCCCGTTTTATCTAAAATCATGGCAGTGATTTTAGAGGCGGTTTGCAGTGCCTCACCGTTGCGAATAAGCACTCCGGCTTCTGCTGCTTTTCCTACTCCCACCATGACAGACATGGGTGTTGCCAAGCCTAAAGCACACGGGCAGGCAATAATAAGCACAGTAGTTGCTGAAACGATGGCAAAAGCAATGGCTGGCTCAGGTCCAAAGTTAAGCCATGCTAGCGCACTTAACACAGAGGTGATCATCACGACAGGTACGAAAAAAGCTGAAATAACATCGGCCAAACGGCCAATCGGCGGTTTCGAATTTTGTGCTCGTTTCACCATATTGATGATCTGTGCAAGCGCCGTGTCTTTACCAACGCGTGTGGCTCTAAATAAAATCATGCCTGATTTGTTCAAAGTACCTGCGACAACCTCATCTTCTTCAGCTTTTTCAGCAGGCATAGGTTCGCCTGTCAGCATGGACTCATCAATAGAGGTGTGTCCTTCCAATACCACGCCATCGACGGGAATTTTTTCACCCGGTTTTACCTTCACAATATCGTTAAATAAAACCTGCTCAATACCTATCTGAACTTCTTTGTTGTCACGAACCACGGTTGCTGTTTTGGCTTGCAAGCCGATAAGACGTTTAATGGCCTCAGAGGTTTTACCTCTGGCTTTGATTTCTAATGCTAAACCTAAATCAATTAAGCCAATGATCATGGCGGTAGCTTCAAAATAAACATGCCGTGCCATCAATGGAACAGCGTCAGGTGCAAACACGACAACCATCGAATACAACCAAGCCGTGCCTGTTCCTAAAGCAATTAGGGTGTCCATATTGGCTGAATGATTTTTGAAGCTCTTCCATGCTCCTACATAGAAATGCTTGCCTGAAAAATACATAACACCAAAAGTTAAAATGCCTACAACCAACCAAGAAATTCGTTCAAGGTTTGTTTCAACCGTCATTTCTCCAACTACAATGCTGTAGATCATCAAAGGAACGCCGAGTGAAAGGGCAATAAACGTATCGCGCATTAGCTTTTTGTAATATGCAAAATCCGCAGCCTCTTTCTCATCAAGCGCATCTGTTGCTGAGCTATCATCAATTGGCTTCGCGTTATACCCCACTGACTCAACAGCTTTGATCAACTCTTTTGTTTTAGCTGTCCCATAAACTGTTACTGTCCTATCAGCAAAATTCATTTCCGCACTGACGACTCCAAGAGTTGCCTTCAACGCCCCTTCAATTTTGCCTACACAGCTAGCACACCCAGCACCTTCAATGATAAGCTGTTGGTTATGTGATACTTTCTCCAACGTATTCTCCTTACTTTTACACGAAGAGGATTGAGCTTTTGCCTGACAGCAACAGCCTGATTCAGTTTTTATATTTGTGTTAGTAGCCACCCTTTTTCCTCCTATGCTTTTTTAATTTGCTCAAAGTTTTCGATGAGATGACAAACCATGTTTGCAGTCGGTGCTTTGTCTTCCATTTCTTCCCATCGAGAAAGCGCAGAAGACATTTTTCCTCGAAGTGCCAACATTGCTTGAAACTGCTTTTCTGTTTCTTCAAGCCGCTCTTTGATCAGGCTTCTGACTAATGGGCACGCACTTTTACCATCTTCAGATTCATTAATAATTTCCTTGATATCTGCAACGGAAAAACCAAGGTTTCTGGCACTTAAAATGAATTTAAGTCTCGATACTTCTTTATTCGAGTATGACTTGTAGCCGTTCACTGACTTAGCAGGTTTTAACAATCCTAATCTGGTGTAATAGCGCACCGTATCAGCAGTCGTTCCAAGGCTTTTTGCCAGCTCCGCAACTTTCATATTCACTCCTCAGTTTTTTAGCTAAGTTTGTACTCTCATCTTCAGCTTAGACCTGTGTCTAAGACACAGGTCAAGTACTAATTCTAGTGAATAAGCTAAAAACTAATTTTTTGGTAAAAGAGAAATCTCGGTCAAAATCGACAGCATTAAGTACTGTAAATAGCAATAGTTTGAGCATGTTCATCATGCCTCCAAAAAATATTGTGCTAATTGTTCAAAACGGTTGGTAATTTAAACCAATCAGTAAATCGTTTTATTTTTGATGGGACTGGCGAAAAAAAGGCGCACTGATCCCGTGATTAGCCAATAATTGGTGGACGATAAAGTAAGAGATGGATACCAGATTTTGGTAGGGGTATACGCTGTAGAATTAGCTCAGAATGAATATTGCAAATACCTTCGTCTTGCGCTTCCACAAGATAGGCATTTAAATGAAAGCTTGTACAAAAACCGCCTTCACAACAAACACAATCACCAGCTTTACATTTTTCACAGTCTTCATCACCATGACGGTTTTTAGAATCTTGCGAATTTTCAGTGTGATAGTGACTATTGTCATTCATTGATTGATGATGCATATTTTTGCTTGGTTGTATAATATGCGTGTCGGAAGATCCATTTTGATGTTCTTCACAATTCATTGGTTTAGCAATAGCAAAGCCATGCTGCGTAAGCAACAGAGTAATTACCACTATTTTAAACCACTTGAAAAGTCCAAACATTTTAATTCCTTATTTATCACTTACAATATTAGCCACTTTATAAAAATAATTTTATGATCTTGATCAACCTTTGAACTAAAACCTAAACTTTTTACTTTTTACTTTTTACTTTTTACTTTTTACTTTTTACTTTTTTAAACAGCTTTAACTTCACAAGTATAAAAGGGGTGTCTAATTTATACTCATGAGATTGAAGCCAAGCATGAGCACCATTAAAAGAAATAAAAACCCTACGCTCATAACTAGGTATTGAGTAATGGATCATTTTTCCAATTGTTCAGCTTTAAGCGCAGTACTTTGCAACAATCGGTTCTATCCCGGGCACATCCAATTCCCGTTCATCAAAAGTGATAAAATGGCCTATTGTACGTCTTTCAATGGCGATGTTTTTTGCCTTGACTCTTTAACCTTAACCATTCGCCAACTTTACTTCTTAGCTGATATTCCACCTTGATAGGTATACACCAGACTGGCACCGATTGAAAACAAGAAGTAGCTTACTATTACTGCTCTTAGTTCTTTCCAAAAAAACTATTAGCTAGGCCTTTCCTAACATAACTAAAATGGTTTAAATCCCAAAAAACGAAAGCTACCATCAATATAGTTGCGGTAGCTCTCATCAAGTCAATATAGTATTTCTTCATATCAGAGCCAGAACTTGATACCTGCAACAAAAGCAGTATCACGAGTACTTTGCCCATTTAACTTCGCAAAGTCGGCTGTATTACCAAATTTATTTGTCCACTCAACGCCAACATAGGGAGCAAACTGGCGGGTAAACTCATAACGAACCCGAAAACCAATAGCACTGCTAGACAAGCCACTACCAAGGTTATTTTGGACGTCATCCTTACCGTAAAGCGTCAACTCTGCTCGTGGTTGAACAATTAACTTTTGAGTAAGTAATAGCTCATACTCAGCTTCGATCGAAAATGCACTATTACCTTGCTCTCCTAAATACGCAGTCATATCAATTTCAAACCAGTAGGGGGCTAGACCTTGTAAACCAAAAGCTAGCCATTTGCGGTTTTCACCTTCGTTATTGTAATCAAGTCGAATACCGACTTGTGTATCCCAATAAGCAGATATTGCGTGGCCCCATAGAAAATCTGTTTGGTTCTCCTCTAAATTACCTTCGCTAAAATCTCCTTCAGTTTTGATGACTAATCTATCAAAAGTAGTGCCATACCATGCCTGAAAGTCAAAAACACCTGCGTTTGTTTGCTCATTATATTCAAGACGATCCCCTAGTAGCGCGTAAAATGAATGCTCATCTGCCAAAGTCAGTCGTTTGTCGCTACTGAGTGCATAAGGACCTTCAGTCAAAGTTGTACCTGCTGCATAAGCATGGGGGTCTCTAGCATCTTTAGGTGCATCTCCACCTTGTGCTTGCATTTTAGAATCACCCATCTCAGTCATCTCATCTTTTGCAGATACAGATACACTTATAAGGGGCAAACCTATTAATAATAGTCTTAACGTATTGGTTAGTATTAATTTTTTCATGATACAACTACCTCTCTAAACATACCTGCATCCATGTGGAATAATAAATGGCAATGCCATGCCCAGCGACCTACGTCATGAGGTGTTGTTAAAAAACTAATTCTTTGCGCTGGTTGTACAGGGATAGTATGGCGACGAACCTGTACATCACCTTTTTCATTCTCCAAATCGCTCCACATACCATGCAGGTGCATGGGATGTGTCATCATTGTATCGTTTTGTAAAATAACTCTTAAACGTTGATTATGCTTCATGTGAACTGGCGTGCTTTTTCCAAATTCCAAGCCATCAAATGACCAGCTATAACGCTCCATGTTTCCAGTTAAATGTAATTCAATTTCAGCCTCTGGCTCTTGCTGGTTTGTAATTCCCTCAAGAGAATGTAAATCTGCAAGTGTTAAAACACGGCGTCCATTTTTACGTAAACCTATACCGGGATCATCAAGGTTTGTTCTAGGCATATCAACACGCATATCAACAGAAGCTCCATACTCTGTTTTTGCATGACGCACTTTAGTGCTAGCAACAGCTAATGGGTTTTTAGTCATTCCATGTTTACTATGATCCATTGCCATCGCTCCATGACCCATTGCACTATGATCCATTTTATTAGAATTCATGCCCGACATGTCTGCCATACCTGCCATCGCGGAATGCTCACCACCTTGGGCCATATTCCCCATCATATCTGTCATCGTTAACCATTCAACGGGATCTAGAGCAGGTACTGGTGCATCAATATTAGGTGCCATTGATAAAGTACCTTTAGCATAACCTGAGCGATCCATGCTTTGTGCAAAAATCGTATATGCATCATTTTTTGGCTCGACAAGTACATCATAAGTTTCACCGGGACCAAATCTAAATTCATCTACTGTCACAGGTTCAACATTTTGTCCATCAGCTTGTACAACTGTTAACTTCAGCTCAGGTATTCTTACATCAAAAAACGTATTGCTAGAACCGTTAATAAATCTAAGCCTAACCTTTTCGCCAGCTTTAAACATTCCACGCCAGTTTGTCAAAGGCGCACAACCATTCATTAAAAAAGTCATTGCAGATGCTGATAAGTCTGCAAGATCTGTAGGGTTCATTCTCATTTTATTCCACATTTCCCGGCGTTGTAGCGCATTTGAAACGCTGCTATTTGAAATGTCATCAAAAAACTCTGGAACAGTAGGTTGATTAAAGTTAAATACATCGCTCTGTACTTTTAACTTGCGGAACAAATCCATTGGGTCATCATCAGTCCAATCAGACAATTGGATAACATGCTCATTGTCAGCACTAATAATATCCTTTTCTCTTGGCTCAATAATTAATGCGCCGTACATACCTGTCATTTCTTGAAAGCCACTGTGTGAGTGATACCAATATGTGCCGCTTTGTTGCAGCTTAAATTTATAAACAAAGGTTTCACCCGGCATTATACCTTTAAAGCTAATACCCGGTACGCCATCCATTTGATACGGAAGAATGATCCCATGCCAATGAATTGAACTCGGCACTGATAATTTATTAGTTACCCTGATAGTAACGTCATCACCTTCTCTGAGGCGCAAGGTAGGAGCTGGTATTGAGCCATTGATTGTTGTAGCCATTCTTACAACACCTGTGAAGTTTACGGGTGACTCATCTATCACCAGATCTATTATTTCTCCACTTAGTTCGGGCACAGTACCTGTTATTGTTCCAGCCACTAAAGATGAAGCAGCATGAAGAATGCTTGGAAAAGCAGCTAATATACCGCCAGCAGCTAAACCTTGTACAAAGCGTCTACGCGGTGTAGAAATTTGATGTAATGGATCTTTAATTCTCATTTTACTCTCCGAGGTTTGACCAATAAATTAGTGTGACCAATGAATGTGCTTAATTTTCCATTCACCGTTTTGCTTTTCGAGAACCATTGTTTCCATCCCTTGATAATCACGTTCTTCACCATTGTAAGTACCTTTAGTTTGACTACGCGAGGCAGAGATAGCTGTATTTCCAAGTATCGTCACTTGATGTTCAAGTGTGTCGCTCTTCATCGCTGCTAAATACTTCATATCCGACAACATATGATGATGAGCATATTCATCAGCGCTCCTTTCAACGCGGCCTCCCTCGAAAATGATGACATCATCCGCTAACTGCGCTCTAGCCTGTTTTTGATTGCCAGTTTCAAGTGCTTGATGAAATGCCAAAACAACTTTTGCGGCTGGTGTATCTACACCTTTAAACAATCCTTTGTCTTTATTCTTATCACCATGAGCGTTTGCTGCGAAACTAAACGTCATTAATAAAACGAGTAGGATATTTATTGTTTTCATTTTCATTTTCTCTTTTAGGTTTTAATTTGCAGGGCCAACAACACTAGTAAGCCCAGCCGTTACAGATAAAATGGCAAAAGCTACTACCATTTCTATCGAGATAGATTTAGATAAAGCCTCTCTGCCTTGACTATTTTTAAGTTGTGGAACGAGTATTAGTTTATGTTTAGCAGCAAGTGCCAAAATAGACACTACAAGGGCCAATTTAAACAACAGTGTTTGTCCGTAACTTGAGCTTATTAGTGCATCAAGACTTCCGACCAATTGAATCACGAGCCAGAGGCCTGCTACCAACAATAGGCTCAATGTAAAACTTGCTTGTTTGCCAAAGCTTTCCATCAGCAAATGAAGTTCTGCATAACTTAGCTGATGGCAAGCCTGTTTTAGTGGCAATAACGCCCCAAACCACCATGCCATAACGAGCACATGCAAAATAAGCAAGCCTTTTTCAATTGTGCCTAACTCAGAAATATGACCCAGTAACGTGAATGAGTATGCAAGGATTAATAAACTCAACATTAAAGCGCTTTGTTTTAAGTACGAGTTCACAGCGAGTTTGAACCTTAAAGCTAAAGCGATTATTGCGGTAACTAGCCCAAGCGCTCGAAGCAAAGCTCCAGTGCCGACAGAGGAGTCCCACATAATAGCCAATATATCAGCGTCTATCGCCCCCTGAATTCCCTCTTCTGCCATTGCACCAGTACTGGCAAAGAACCAAGTAATATTAGCGATCAAAGCCATAACTATATAAGTTCTTGTCCACGTTAAATTCGCTATTACAGCATTAGTATGAGATTCATTATTCTCAAATATTTGCCTGAAAAATGTATAACCAGCAATACAGGCAAAGCCGACGTAAAATACAATTTTTGACAGTACAATGACTGTATTCCAGATATACATTTCCATATCAATCACACCGCCTATTTTAGTGAACCATAAAGCCGAAGCTATGTTTCATTTTATGACCATCGTTACCTAAGAAGGTTACATCCACAGCATAGTTTGCAGGAGCTAATTTAGGTAGTTTCCATGTAAATTTGCTAGTAGCGACTTTAGAAGGCTCGAATCCAAATTTAAATTCTTCGCCTTGTTTATTGGCCAATGAAACTTTTACAACCCGTACCTCTTTGGTGAACACCAAAGTTAACTCTTCTGGAGGATTCATTAGCATTGCATTATCAGCAGGCACACTTTTTTCAAGATGCACATGCGCAAATACCGCACTACTAAAAACGACACTGATTACGGTTAAAAATTTAATTAATGTTTTCATATATACCTCTATTTATTTAATGGATTAACGACTAAATTTATCTTTGAAAATTTTATTACTTGGAATCCCAGCATCTGTAA
Organism: Pseudoalteromonas sp. APC 3495; assembly: GCF_030407645.1. Taxonomy (NCBI): domain Bacteria; kingdom Pseudomonadati; phylum Pseudomonadota; class Gammaproteobacteria; order Alteromonadales; family Pseudoalteromonadaceae; genus Pseudoalteromonas; species Pseudoalteromonas sp. APC 3495. Next base: position 120,062 of record NZ_JASDDA010000004.1, read on the forward strand.
TTATTTTTTCCACTTCACTCATCATTGCTTCTGGACCGCACAAGTAAAACTCAGCCAAAAGCAGTTCTGATTTTTGGTTCATATACGGCAGAAGTACTTTTTGAACATAGCCTGAGTGCCCTTGCCATTCTTCTGAAGGATTAGAAAGAGTAGGGATATAAGAGAAGTTTTTATGCTTCTCACTCAGTGACTTCAATTCATTATGGTATAGCAAGTCATCTTCAGTTCGCGCACCATAGATAAGAGTCAAACCACTTTTATCTTTATGCTTTTTCAACTGTTCAAAAATAATAGACCTCAGTGGTGCAAGTCCTGAACCCGCACCAATAAACACGCGACTAACTTTTTTATTTGAAGTGGCATAAAAATCAGAAAAAGGGCCTTTTGCAGTTATCGTTTCACCTACTTGGAGTGAACCTAAATAACTTGAACCTATTCCTGCTTTAAAACCATTCTTTGCGGTCTGCCAACGGATATTAAACATTAACTCATCAGACTCCTCGTCAAAGTTAACTAATGAGTAGTGGCGAGTTACACCGTTATGAGAAAATTTTCCATGATAGTAGCTATCCCAGTATTTTTCATAGCACTCTGGCATATCATCTGGACGTAAGCTATTCATCCCTGCTGGCACATCAAATTGCATATATGCACCAGCTTTAAATGCCAACTGTTTGCCTGATTTCAGCTTAAATTTCACTTCCTTGATAAAAGGAGTAATGAAATTAGTCGCAACCACAACTAGCTCATGATTTTCAATATTGCGATCAGTATTAACTTCAATCGAACTAATTTCAGAGAACCTATGCTGACATCCAAGCCGATAACCTTCCTTAAGTTGCTCCTGAGATAAATGTTCCTGTTCAGATAGTGTGATAGGTAATTTAGTTGAACTTAAGAACACGCATTTGCCACAAGTACCGCCACCACCGCAACCTGAAGGAAGGTATACATGTGAACTAGCTAGCCCTTCTAGTACAGTTGAGCGACCAACTGCTGAGATGTCAGTAATAGTATTTTCATTGGAAAACGTCACTGCCACTTTTTGCCTGTTAGTGCCCCAACCTAGCTTCAGTAAACCACTTCGATACTGTTGTATCAGCCAAGTAACACCAGTAATTGAAAGGAATAGCGTTGCAAAAGCAAATGCAATGATCAACCAATGGTTAAATCCTCCAGAATTGCCATAGTCCATAAAGTGAAGCTTCATCATCAGATCTTTCAATCTGAAATCATCATTGGCATGGCGAAGTACTTGACCTGTAATACTATCTAAATAAATAGTTGTATTGTTCTCATCCTCAACGGCAACTTGCCACATAGGATTTTGCTGCCTTACGTGATCAGAAAACGGAGGTTGAGATAACACTGGAGTAGTTAACTTACCCTGTCCTGAGTAGGAGTTTTTTGCCAAAGTTAGTACTTGTTCTTCAGACAAATTAAATGGCTTTCCTGTTACAGCATCAAATAGCTTTGAGTGGCGTTCTTGATAGCTATGCTGCCCCTTATCGAACACAAAATGATAGTAAGGCTGATGTAAAACCCATATAAGGTTTACTTCCTGCGGAGCATTACTAGTAATGTCTTTAATAGGGAATAGGTCAAAGCCTGTAATGCTACCTTCATGATGAGAATGAACTCTAAGTTCATTACCACTGGCTTTACTGTGATCCATCAAATTGAAGTAAAGGCCCGTTCCCAACCAAATAAGCAGTTGTAAACCAACAAATAAAGAAAGCCACTTGTGTATCGTTGTATTTAACTTAAATAGTCGCATCAAATGACTCCCTTTTTATTTGGGGAAAGCACTCGGTAATAAGTCAATACTGCGCCAGTAATTGCTCCCATTAGACCTAGAGTTGCGACCAAGAACAAAAACCAGTTAGATACGTTTTCTCCATCATAGTAATCCATAATGTGGAACCGCCACATCCAATCAAACAATCGCCAGTAATCATGACGCTTGGCAACAAGTGATCCTGTTTGTTGACTTATATAAAATGTCGGTGTGGAGAATTGCTCAAACGTCACTCTCCAAACAGGTAAATGCCTTGGGGACAACTCAGCAGGCAAGTTTGTCGCTGACTTAATCAACCTTACGCTGTCGATTTGATGATTCAGCGCATAATGGTATTGTGCGATTTCTTTAGCCTTGATTTCATCTACAAGTGCCTGAACAGCTCCAGTTTTAGCATCTATTGCTACTTTTCCATTTTCTCCATTAATAAAAGAATACAAAGGACGGCCCATACTTTGAGTAAGTGTAACTTGGCTAGCTTTAGGATAATCCGCAGCTAGCTTTACAATGGAGTAATCCATACTTGCTAAATCTATTTTGGCTTCCTCACTCTTAGCCAAGGTTTCGCCGTGTATATAGTGAATATCCATAGTCACCATATACACGCCTGTAATAGACCAGAAGAGGAATTGTATTCCGACAAATGCCATTAGCCATTTGTGATATTTTCTAGCCGTGCTAAGCATTACTTTTTAGCTCCGCCTTAGAAAGCTCCTTGTTAAAGGCGTTTAATTCTGGCTTTTTAACGATTGAGTAAATTACTGGGAGCACAATAAGAGTGAGTAGCACAGCACTTGTCATTCCGCCTACCATAGGTGCAGCAATACGACTCATAATCTCCGAACCTGTTCCTGTACCATATAAAATGGGCATCAAGCCGATAATGATTGTTGCAACTGTCATCATTACTGGACGAACTCGTAAGCCTGCACCGTGCAATAATGCATCTTGATATGCATCATCAGAGATAGGTTCAGCTCGCTCTTCAGCTTTTTCCTTAAGCTCAGCAAGTGCCTGATTGAGATAGACCAACATTATCACACCAATCTCAACCGCTACCCCAGCTAGAGCAATAAAGCCCACGCCAACAGCCACAGAGAAGTTAAACCCTTCCAGATACATCAACCATAAGCCACCAATCATCGCCATCGGCAAGGTAACGATAATGATAGCCACCTCACTAAACGCTCTGAAGTTTAAGTAAAGTAGAATAACAATAATGGCGAGTGTTAAAGGCAATACATAGGTGAGCTTTTCTTTCGCTCTTTCCATATATTCGTATTGCCCAGCCCAAGTAATTGAATAACCTGCTGGTAGTTTTAGATTATTAGCCAAGTGTATTTTTGCACTTTCAACATAAGTACCTACGTCAACACCGTCTATATCGATAAACGTCCAGCCATTTAAACGAGCATTTTCACTCTTAATTCCCGGCGGACCGTTCTCAACTCGAATATCTGCGACATCACCTAGTGCAATGCGTTGACCACTTGGTGTTACAACAGGTAATCGTGATAGCTGCTCAGGAGAGTCTCGATAGTCTTGCGGATAGCGTAAGTTAACAGGGTAACGCTCTTGACCTTCTACCGTTTGGGTAACGTTCATACCACCAATAGCTGTAGAAACCACTTGTTGAACATCTTCGATGTTTAACCCAAAGCGACTTGCCTTATCGCGTGAAATATCAACCTTGATATATCGTCCACCTGCAACTCGCTCTGAGTAAACTGATGCTGTGCCTGTAACTTCGGGTAAAATTTGCTCTATTTGTTGGCCGATTTCCTGAATCACATCAAGCTCTGGTCCGGCGACTTTAATACCCACAGGCGTTTTTATGCCTGTTGCTAACATGTCGATTCGGGTCTTGATTGGCATAACCCAAGCATTCGTTAAGCCCGGAAACTTAACCAATTTATCAAACTCAGCTTTTAACGATTCAGTAGTCACACCCTCTCGCCACTGCTCTCGTGGCTTCAATTGAATAAAGGTTTCAATCATGGTTAAAGGTGCAGGATCGGTTGCAGTTTCAGCTCTTCCTACTTTACCAAATACAGTTTCAACTTCTGGCACAGTGCGAATAAGCTTGTCTGTTTGCTGCAATAACTCCCTTGCTTTACCAATTGAAATACCGGGATAGGTAGTAGGCATATACATGAGATCGCCTTCATCCAATGGCGGAATGAATTCACTACCAATTTTATCGACAGGCCAAAAGCCAACGATAGTCACTAATATTGCTGCTACTATTGTCGATTTTGGAAACTTCATGACTTGCTTTAAAACAGGCATGTAGATAGCAATCAATAATCGGTTTAACGGGTTTTTCTTTTCAGAAACAACTTTGCCTCGAATAAAGTAGCCCATCAAAACAGGCACCAATGTGATCGCCAAACCTGCTGATGCCGCCATTGCATAGGTTTTTGTATAGGCGAGCGGAGAGAACATTCTTCCTTCTTGCGCTTCCAAGATAAATACAGGTAAGAATGAGACTGTAATGATCAGTAAGCTAAAAAATAGTGCAGGGCCTACTTCACTCGCAGCCTTAGCAACAATTTGCCAGCGATTTTCATCTGTTAGTGGTGTTTTCTCCATATGCTTGTGCATATTTTCAATCATCACTATTGCACCATCAGTCATCGCACCAATCGCAATAGCGATACCGCCTAAAGACATAATGTTGGCATTGATGCCTTGCATATACATGATAATGAACGACACCAAGATACCTAATGGCAGAGTAACAACTGCCACAATAGATGAGCGAAGATGAAATAGGAAAGCCACACAGACAATAGCAACGACTGCAAGCTCCTCTAGCAACTTGCTCCAAAGATTATCAACAGCACGATCTATTAACTTCGATCTGTCATAAACAGGGACAATCTCCACCCCCTCTGGTAGAGAAGATTTAAGCGATTCAAGTTTTTCTTTTACCCCGTTTATGGTTTGTTGAGCGTTTTCACCAAAGCGCATAACGACAACACCACCAACAACTTCGCCTTCACCATTAAGCTCTGCGATACCACGGCGCATTTGAGGCCCTAAATTAACGGTAGCAACATCACCAATACGCAATGGCGTGCCTTGTTCGTTAATACCAAGTGGGATTTTCTCTATATCACTAACTGATTGAATATACCCCGTTGCGGTAACCATATATTCAGCTTCAGCCATTTCCACAACGGATGCGCCAGTTTCTTTGTTCCCTTTTTGTAAGGCTATTTGTATTAAACTTAGAGGAATATCGTAAGCTCTCAATTTATCAGGATCTACTTGCACTTGATACTGCTTAACCATACCACCAACGGCGGCAACTTCGGACACGCCCGGAACAGTTTGTAGTTCATACTTTAAGAACCAGTCTTGAATGCTTCTTAATTGGCTTAGATCATGGTTTCCAGACTTATCTGTTAAAGCGTAAATGTATACCCAACCCACACCTGTTGCATCAGGTCCTAATTGAGGTTTTGCCGAATCAGGCAGGCTTGATGCTACTTGGCTTAAGTATTCAAGTACTCTGCTTCTAGCCCAATACAAATCAGTATCGTCATCAAAAATAATGTAGACGTAGGAATCACCAAAAAATGAGTAACCACGAACAGTTTGCGCCCCCGGCACTGATAACATCGCTGTAGTAAGAGGAAATGTCACTTGATCCTGCACTACTTGTGGTGCCTGTCCCGGATAGCTCGTCTTAATTATAACCTGCACATCAGAAAGATCGGGGAGTGCATCTACTGGTGTTTTTTGTAATGAATACAAACCACCAAACGCGATAATTAAGGTAATCAACAAAACAAAGAAACGATTGCCGATAGACCATCTAATAATTGATTCAATCATTATTTTTCTCCCACTTAATGATTAGAATGATCAACAGCAGCTTTATTTTCCTTGCCGTGTTGTTCATCTGATTCAAGAGAAATGTCAGTGATAACTAAGTCATCTCTAACCTCAAAAGTGAAAGTGACATTATCACCGACATTGAAATCAACCATTTCTATATTGTCCGCGACGATAAAATCCATCGTCGCAGCAGGTCTATCCCATTTCTCTATTGGGCCTCTGCTAATATTTAGAATCCGTGTATCAATATCAATCGCATTAATCAAACCAGATACTGTTGCTGATGATACTTCAGGCTCACTCATGATATGAATTCCAGTAATTTCATATCCACCGTCTTCGGTTTTGCTCACTTCAAAGTGCAAAGATTGACCTGACTTTAATGAGTCAATATCGACTTTTTCAGCCACAGTAAAATCCATAACCATTTCAGGCCAATCCCAAGCTTCAGCAGGGCCATGTGAAATATTAACCATGCGGTGCCCTGCCATAACACTATTAACATCCCCTTGCATCCAAACAGAGTTAGGCACTTCATCATGAGTCATTCGTTTAAAGTCAGAGCTTTTACTTGATTCAGAATCAATCAAGAATTGGGCAGATGTCACCACAACGTCATCTTCATTTAAGCCGTCTAATATTTCGATGCTGTCGATATCAACCCGGCCAATAGTCACTTCAATAGATTTAAATTGCCCATCACCTAACGCAAGTACTACTCTGTCCTGTTTACCTGTTCTAATAACGGCTTCTTTAGGCACGAGGATGGTGCTATCAGCTTGATTAGCGTGAATAGAGACTTGTGCAAACATATTTGGTTTTAATTGATAGTCTGTGTTATCAAATTTCAATCTCACTCGGAGTGTGCGTGTTTTACTGTTCAATGTTGGATAAACATAATCAACGACACCAGCCCAGTCCTCACCGGGTAAATAATCCAGTGTCATTGATACAGGAAGTCCTTTTTTAATTAAGGCTGCGTCACGTTCAAACACTTCTGCTTCAACCCAAACTTGATCTAGCTGGCCAATGCTTAATAAGGTGTTTCCCGGCTTTACATAAAAACCTTCTCTAACCTTCAAACCATCGACAACACCTGCTTGTGGTGAATAAAAGGTAATTGTTTGCTGAACCTTTCGTGTCTTTTCTAGCTTTTGAACAAAGTCTGCTGAAAGCTGTAACGCTTTTAGGCGATCTTTGGCTGCTGAAATTAAAGAACTATTGTTGCGCTTTAACGCTATTAACAGCTCTTCCTGAGCATTAACTAACTGAGGAGAATATAGTGTATAAAGAGGCTGCCCTTTCTCTACAGGGTTACCTGCTGCTTTGATGTAAAGTTTATCAATCCAGCCATCAACCCGTGGGTGGATATGAATTAGCTTATCTTCATCATATTGAACATAACCTACCGTTGAGATTTCAGTATGCATATTTTTCAGTTCAACAGGTGCAGTGCGAACCCCAAGGTTATTCACTACATGAGGCGCAATTTTTACTGCTCCGGGGCCAAAGTCATCACCAGATGATCCTTCCTCATACACTGGAATTAGGTCCATCCCCATAGGCGACTTACCGGGCTTGTCCCGGCGGTAATTAGAATCCATCGGTGCAACCCAATACAGAGGCTTTTTTTCTCCTGATGTTGCTTCATTACTATTACTGTTTGAGCCAGTACCTTGATATAAACTCAATGCTCCAGCACCAAGTGCTGCCCCAATGATGATGGCAATAATTGTTTTTGTATTCGTTGACATTATTTTTCTCCAAATTGCTGACTGGATAAGTGCTGATTAGTTTTGTGTGAAGTTTGCATCGACTTATGTTCAGCATTTGAGTTAGATTGAGAATGCGCAAAGAAATAGTTGATACGAGCAACTGTTTTAAGTGCGTCAACATCAATTCTTAAAGCTGATATTCTGGTATTTAATTCGGCAATTCTTGCTCGAACAACTTCGGCAAAATCGCCATCATCATTTGTGTAGGCTGTCAATGACGCTTCTGCTTGGTCATGAGTTTGTTTAAGGAGTTGTTCTTGATAGATAGATTGTCTATCTGATAAGCGTTTAAGCTGTCTTAGTTCTTTTTCTAAAACACTGATCATTTGCTTTGTCAGTAATAGTTTCTCGGTTTTAATAGTCTCTGAATCTGCAATAGAAGCTGCAACTTGCTTATCTTGTCTGTTCTCGGTAAACAAGGGTAAATCAAACGTTACCCCAACAGAAAATAAATCAGCTCGGCTATCACCAGAGGGCATATTGTCGCGATAGGCATAACTAGCATTAACACCCCATTGCGGCTCATATTGCTGTTTGGCTAACTCAATTCCTTTTTCTGAAGCTTTGCGTTTTATATCAATCGCAAGTATGGCTGGGTGATTCGAAAGCTCCTGAGCCAATAGATTTCTTGAGTAATTAGATGCTTTTAGGACTGTTGGATTATTCAATTGAATCGAAGGCAATTCTTTTGAGACGCTAAACTCTAATGGTTGCGCGTCAAAGTTGAATGATTCATTCAAACGATCCGCATCGTAAATATGAAGCCACTCATTGAGACGAGCGATTGTCGTTTCTAGTTTCTGCTTTTGCGAAGTTAATCTGTCATCTAACTGCACGATTTCCAACTGAGCACGAATAACATCTTGCTGTCTAGTTTTACCAACAACGTTTGAATAGCTAGCTTTAGCCACTTCTGCCATCTGCTCAAAGAGAGACCAATCATCTTCAATCAATTTAATAGTTTGTTGGGCTAAGTAAGCATCTAACCAAAGTTGTGACACTTGGCTTTTCAACTTAGCTTTACGATCCTCTCGTAACAGTGGAAATTTCGTGGACTCAATTTGTAACTGGTCTTTCTTGATCTCTAGACTGTCGCCTCTCGGAAACATTTGAGAGACGCCAACCTTTAGCTGAGTCATTCCTTCCTGATCTAAATCCCAAGTATCTGTTGGTAAATTCATTATCCCTAGCGATACTTTCGGATCAGGCAAAGTACCTGAAGCAATACTTCTATTTTCAACTGCACTTTGTTTCAATCGGCTACCATGAAGCCAAGGATCATTTTGCTGAGCTAAGGTGATAGCTTGTTCAAGCGACACTACTTTCTCAGCTTGAGCTGAGAATACAGATAAGCCGAGTATTAATGCAGTTGAAAGTGAAGTAAGGTTTGAAGAGTTCAATTTCATTAGAATTGCTCCTCGTATGTCTTAACTTTTGCATAGACTTTGCTCGTTCCATCTTTAAATAGAATTAACACGTTGTATGGCATAAAGCGGTCATCGACTTCCATACCGGGAGAGCCAACTGGCATTGCTGGAACTGAAAGCCCAATCGCATTGGGATGTTCTTCTGATAAGAACTGCTGAATAAATTTAGCAGGTATATGACCTTCAAAGGCAAATCCATTTCTACTCACTGCCGTGTGGCATGAACGGTAATTAGGTTTGATACCATACTTAGTTTTGATGTTGCCGATGTTTCGGAAATCTTTGGAATGCGCAACGATCCCTTTGTCTTCAATATGAGTTATCCATTTTTTACAACACCCACAAGTAGGGGTTTTATAAACGATTAACTCCAAAGGTGTTACGTCGTGATTGTCTGCATGGTTATGTTCGTTGGCGTTTGCAAACGCAGGTGAAAGCAGCATTACTACTGCTATTTTTAAATACTTATTGATCATTTTTGCCCCCAGACATCGCTGGAAAATATCTATAGCGCTACGACGCTATATTGACTAACAGAAAAATTAATTACATGTGCGAGAAATTTGGACGCACTAATCCTGTATTAGGCAAAAATTGGTGGACGATAAAGGGAAGTGGAAATTGAATGAGGTTGTTTAGATTGCAGAGCAGCTACAGATTCACTGAATATTTGAATATCTGTCGAATCAATACTGGAATTTAGGACTGTCGTAGATGAGCAAGCATTTGCAGGACAAATACATTCAACGTCACAACAATCTTCTGATTGACCATTACTGCTTTTATTCATATCACCATGATCCATGTTCATGTTCATGTTCATGTTCATGTTCATGTGTGATTCGTGAGAACCTGATGACATTTCGCAAGGCATAGCAGAATACGCAAATGCTTGCCCTACAAAGGCAACCAGCATAAGCGTCATTACTAAGACTTTTGAAAATGCTTTAGACATAAAATTCTCTTACAAATATACATTTCTAATACTAATGCAAATTTTTGACTAAGTCAATTGATGCTGTATAAACATTTATGAATATTTGATTATCGTCAAATTTTTCAAAGAGGTAAGTGACAAATAATAATCTCATCAGACTTCTTATCTTCGCTATTCAATGGCTTTTATTTTGAGACTTAAGTTGCTCTCTCATTTCTAAAACTCGATCTGCCGAATAAGCTCCTGCTCTCATAACAACCAGTTCAACAAATGAAATATCAATTAACTTATGGTCAGCATCAATCACATAACAACTCCCACTATGTGTGTATATTTCTAACTTATCTTCATCAGCAGATTTGCTAACAATCTTTGAAGTCACGATTTGCTGAAATGGCCGAAACCTGAATGTTTCATCTTCAATAACCCCCCCTGATAAAAACTCGCCAAGAAATATTTTTTCAAATTCTTTATAGTCGTAAACAGATACTATGTAGGCATCCTTTAAATATATTCTATCCAACGTATTCCCTTACTAATAACTAGCCGGGAGCATATCTCGCAGCTCTAATAACTCATTAGGAGAATACATACACTCATGCATTAAATTAAACTCAAATGCATTTACATCAAACTCTTTAGATTCAGCATCTAAGATATAAAAGTCAACACCAAAGCACTTACTTTCTAGACCATTGATTTCCAAAACCTTTATCGTGAATAAAGCATCTCCTTCTTTACCATTTTCATTTTCGTCAGCAAATGTGCCGTAAAGCACCCGTTCAACTTTTTCCTCTGTATCAGATTGAATTGAGATAAGTTTTGCGTTGGTTAGTTTTACTCTAGGTCTCATGCTTGAACTCCTTTCATATCTTCTACAGAAAAAGGACGAAAAAAACTTAGATATTTAACCCCATCAACTTTAAGCAAATTGTTGTCAGCATCAAAATGTGACAGAACACTAGATTGATACAACGAAATGTATTTTTCATAATCGATTGTGTTAAAAAAGTTGGTATCAACGCGCCTCGCATAAAAAACAAGATCTTGCTGTTCGATACGAACAATGAACTTCTGATCGCCATCTAGATTTTTGACTCGTAGACATAAATCAGGTTTGTGCCAATCAGATACAAAGGAAGGAATCAATGGGAAGCCATATACCAAATAGCGCATACCTTCGATTTTGAAGGTTGTTGGATTGAACTGAGCCTTATTTACTTTGCCGCTACTGAATAATTCAAGTGTCAACACCAGCCAGTGCACATGCTTAGAAAATGTATTTCCTTCAGAAATACAGCCTTCAAACTCACCATTATGGTTTACATGATTGATGTACATGTATTTTCTAATGTCATCCAAGGAAAGCTTTTCAAACGGAAACTTGCAAGCGATTAGCCTGAAATAACAACCATGAACTTTTAAATCTGCATATTGAACTATCAACGGATCATCAAAGGCATCAAAGTATGGTCGCCACTCTAAGCGGAAGTCTGCACCTGTATTTACAATAAACTTGGCATTTTCAGGCAACCCTAAAACTTGGTATATCACTGAAACTAACTCTAATGTTTCGATATCTACCAGCATCAGGCTTTCAATACGGTTTGCCATTGACTCAATTTCTTTATGAAGCGATTCAATAATTTCTTGATCATCGTATTCGTTGATCATTAAATATTTCAGGGAATCGTGCTTTAGAATTGAGTCCAGCTTTTTCTTTTCAAATACTTCAGAGAGATATTTATGGGTATCAGAAAAATAAGGGCAGTTATAAACACCTCTAGCCCACAGGCCTTGGGCGTAAAGATCAGGAAACTCTAATAACTCAGCAAACTCTTTTGCTTGTTTATTGAGCTTATTCTTTAATTGATAAAGTGAGATCATTTAGTTCTCCAAACAACTTTCCAATAAACAATGGCCTACCAACACATTGCTTTATTTATTGTTCAAATAACCAAATTTTTACGGATGCTCCGCTTCACTGTTCACGTTTTTCAAGGCGAAAAACATGTGTAGGCGTAGGCTGTCCGTTCAGCCTTCATATTATAATATCGCCAAAAAACAAAATGACAACTTACGTATTTGTACAACTTTAGGTAGATATTTTGAGTTTGAACTCTGAAAAGCTAAGCCCAAACAGGGATACGACCATCTCTTCATTTATATTGGAGCCGGGAAATTTTTTTTCAAAATTTCCAATAATGCTATCTAGGTGGCTAGCTAATATTTTTACTAAAAATATTTCCGAGTTTGGTGAGAGTGCAGACAGTGCTATCAATGGGTTGTCAAAGGATTCAGCTTTTATTTTTACTAGTAAATCGCTGTAACTGTCACAGCCGTAAAGACAAATAGCTAGGGCTTCTTGGGCTTGTCCAAGGGGAATAGTTAATAATTTAGATAATCGTTTTGCCTGCCTTTTTATATTTACTAGCAGGTCTTCTTTATTAAAAGACATCAATACACCAAAAAACGGCAACGCTAGGCCACGCACCTATGTCACTCAGTTTTTGTGAATATTTAATCTTTTAGTTCAGAGTAAATCCATTTCGTCCTGTTTTCGTGGGAACGGGCTTCTCTGAAAAGCCACTGCAAAAAGCAGTGGCTATTGTCGCAATATTATAAGGAAATGTGAATTGTAGTTTGATGCCTACATGTTCTTTTCAGTGAATTCAGCCAAGCTACTACGCTCTACTTCATCAAATATCAATACTGAGCCTTTTTCATAGTTTCTATACACGTTAACAGCCGCGCTAGCACCTGAAGATGCGGGTGTGACAAACTTATCATCAATCTGGGCTAAGTTGCCCAACACGATTGTGCGACAATTTTTGCCACCACGGCTTAACATGCCCTTAATTTGCGCTCTAGTCATGTTTTGAGCTTCATCAATGATTAAAACAGCATCGTCTATTGAACGACCTCGGAAGTAAGCCATACTAGTAAATTCTATATTGGCTTTTTCGATCACATGCTCAACAGTTGCACTAATATTACCTTCATTGTTATCACCTGAATGCATTGATATAAGCGCATCTGTTATACCTGCTAATAACGGCATTGATTTCTCTGTCAGGTCACCGGGTAAAAACCCCGGATCATCGTCCATAAAGTCTCTGGAGCGCACCACAACGATTTTTTTGTACTTTTTTAACTCCAATACTTGATGCAGCGCCGAAGCAACTGCTAAAAAAGTTTTTCCGGAGCCAGCAGGGCCAAGGATGATATTTAAGTCATAATATGGATCTGTTAATTGGCTTAAAGCTACTGCCTGACGCTGATTTTTAGGCAAAATGCCCCATACTTTTTCTTGTTTACGAGGCAATAACTTTGTGAATACCTCAGTATCTGTTACTTCTGAAATTCGCCCAATGTGTCCAGCTTCATCGTACCAATACATGTTTGGCTGAACTTCATCATTAAATAGACTTATTGGGAAAGTATAAACTTCTCCTGAAACCTTGAAGTCTTTGTCTGATTTAATTCGATCAAAAAGATCTCCTTTAAAGGCTTGTACCCCTGTGTATAAAAGATCAATATCTGATATTTGATTATCTACGGCAACGTCTTCTGCCATGACCCCTACGGTTCGAGCTTTCAAGCGCATATTAATGTCACGGCTAACAATTACTACGTCTTTATCTAAGTCCTTCTGAAGATACAGTGCATAGTTAATTATTCTATTGTCAGCGTCACTTCCAATACCGTGCTTTAACTCTTTAGCCATATCGAGCTGGGTATCAATTCCAATAAACAGTTTTCCTCGTTTAGCTGTTTCAGTAGAAGGTAGTGGAATACCAGCTTCCATCTCTTCTGCACTGTGCCCATTTATTATATCTTCAAGCATACGAATACATACACGAGCATCAGCACTAACCGATTTGTTAGTTCTTTCTTTTAAGTTATCTAATTCTTCTAGAACTGTTAGACAGATGTATACGTCTTCACTGTACGCAAGAAGTGACTTTGGATCATGAACTAGTGCCGATGTATCCAATACTCTTGGGTTTTTGTTTTCACTTGGATTATTCATTTTAGTTCTCCTTTGAGAACGATTTTCATTAATTAGCATTTTAGATTTACCTTAGCTTTATTATTTTTGTTTGTGCCTCTTGCAGGTTAAATCCATTATTTATATTTATTGATGAATGGTTCTATTCTTTAAGTCACACTTAATGACATGTTAGAGAGATTAGATCTTAGCCTGTTATAAATACTCAATTTATTCAGTAAGAATAAGGTCTGTAGATAGGTCTGCACAAATATTGAAAAAAAGCTTGCAGTAATACCTGTTTTACCACATCCCGCTGGGCCGGTTAAAATAACAAGCTCAATAGACGTGTCGAGCAAGGCATCAAGAGCCATTGCTTGGTAAATATTTTTTGGCTTTATTCCCCATGCACTTTGATGCATCAATCGCTCTGCACCAATATCTTTAATGGTAATATGCTCACCATCATACGATTTAACTCTAGCGGCAAACTGATCGCCATCATCAAGTAAATATTCATTACAAAACACATCAGGAATTAAATCTTTAGGGATATGATGAACTGTTTCACGTCCGTGTTGCTCAGTATTACACTGGCCGACATGCTGCCAAAAATCGCCCTCAATTTTTTTATAACCACTGGTGAGTAAATCAATATCGTCAATTAATTGATCAGTACGATAGTCTTCAACATATTTAAGCCCCGCCCCTTTGGCTTTTAAGCGCATGTTAATATCTTTAGTTACTAATATGACTTTTTTATCGCTGTGCTGGTTTTGTAAATGCACCGCACAATTAATAATACGGTGGTCGTTTTCATTGCCCGGCAAACCAGAAATAGAATCGGCAAATAAATGGTCGTTTACAATAATTAAGCTGCCTGTCGATCCGCCTTGTTTATTCCTTGGCAGCGCCACACCTTGTAACATTTGTTCGGGAGTTGCCTGACTCAACACCCCATCAAGGCCACGAATAGCCACTCGCGCATCGCGGCTCACATCGTGTTTTCTATCTTTTATATGATCAAGTTCTTCCAATACGGTCATTGGGATAACAACTTGGTGCTCTTGGAATGACAAATACGCGAGGGGTTCGTGAAGTAATACATTGGTATCTAGCACATACATTTTACTATCAAAATTTGAAGCTTTTCCCATAGTACTTTCCTTACGTTTTATGATTTTTATGCTATACCCAATAAACTAATCAGTGGTTACTAATAAACTTGATTAATTACTTAGGTATAATTTGAGTTTAGTCTATTTGTCATAAAAGTCTGTTTTATGACAAATATCATTTAGTTTGAATTTTCCACAAAATCGACGCACTAATGAGCGCTTAGGGTTGGTAATAATTCATACTTATAAAATTAATTAAAAGTCAGGCAAATAGCGCCTTGCAGTGGTGTTATCTAACAGGTAACATAGCCGCCTTTTTCTTCATAGACGAGACATACATGAATTTTTCCTTAGGTCAGCGTTGGATAAGTGACACAGAGTCAGATTTAGGATTGGGCACAGTTGTTGCCATTGATGGCCGCCAAGTCAGCATTTTATTTCCTGCCAGTGGTGAAAACCGTGTTTATTCTTCTGCAGAAGCTCCGGTAACCCGCGTAGCATTTAATCCTGGTGATGTGATCCGAAGCGTTGAGGAGTGGGAATTACAAGTTGAGTCTATTGAAGTACAGGGTGAGTTATTGTGCTATCACGGTGAACGTGTTGATAACGGTGAAAAAGCACAATTAAAAGAAACTTTTTTAGATCACTTTATCAAGTTCAATAAACCGCAAGACCGCTTATTTGCAGGCCAAGTGGACCGTTTTGATCGGTATACTTTGCGCTATCAAACTTGGTTACATCAGTTTGAACGTCAGCAGTCACCTATTAAAGGCTTAATTGGTCAACGCGCTAATCTTATTCCGCATCAGCTTTATATTGCTCAAGAAGTCGGTAAACGTTTTGCACCGCGGGTATTACTGTCTGATGAAGTAGGCTTAGGTAAAACCATCGAAGCGGGCATGATTTTACATCAACAAATTATCACCGGTCGTGCCAGCCGTGTACTTATTGTTGTGCCTGAGAACTTACAACACCAATGGTTAGTAGAAATGCTACGCCGTTTTAATTTACGTTTTTCTATTTTTGATGAAGAACGCTGCGACGAAGCGTTTGCTGATTCACCTAATGTATTTGATACCGAGCAATTGGTGCTTACTAGCCTTGAGTTTTTAACCAAGAAAAAACGCTGGTTTGAACAAGCTACGTTGGCCGACTGGGATTTATTAGTAATCGATGAAGCGCATCATTTAAGTATTAATAACAATAAACCTAGTGCCGAATACCAACGTATGGCTGAGCTGAGCCAAGATATTCCAGGGCTAATTCTTCTTACCGCTACGCCAGACCAACTGGGTCATCGTAGTCATTTTGCTCGTTTACAACTGCTCGACCCAGATCGTTTTTACGACTATGACGTGTTTAAAGAAGAAGAAGCAAACTACAAAGACGTTGCCGAAGCTGCTAATCAGTTATTACAAGAACAAGCACTGGATGACAGCGCAAAGGCCACATTAATTGAGCTATTAAAAGAAACAGATATCACCGATATCCTTGAAAAAGCCCAACAAGGCGACCTTGCTGCACGCAAAGAAATACTCAATATGTTATTAGATCGCCATGGCACTGGACGTATATTATTTAGAAATAGCCGCAGTGGCATTGATGGCTACCCTAGCCGTAAATTACATGCCTACCCAATGGCATTACCTAAGCAATACAAAACAGCAATGACCGTACTGGGTAATATGAGTGGCATTCAAAATGCCGAACTCAGTGCGCAACGTGCACTTTTCCCTGAAAAAATATTTCAAGAATTTGAAGGTGAAAGCGCAAGTTGGGGATTATTTGACCCCCGTGTAGATTGGCTAATCGAAACGCTAAAAACACTCAAGCGTGAAAAAGTACTGCTTATTTGTGCTAAAGCCGAAACAGCAATTAGCCTGGAGCAAATATTACGTGAACGCGAAGCAATTAAAGCCTCTGTGTTCCACGAGGGCATGTCGATTATTGAACGTGATCGCGCTGCGGCATTCTTTGCCGATGAATACGATAACGCACAAATATTACTGTGTTCAGAAATTGGTTCAGAAGGTCGTAACTTTCAGTTCTCACATCACTTAGTGTTATTTGATTTACCACTCAACCCCGATTTACTTGAGCAACGTATTGGTCGATTAGACCGTATAGGGCAAACACAAGATGTGAACATTCACGTGCCTTACTTTGAAAACACAGCACAAGAAGTACTACTGCGTTGGTATAACGAAGGCTTAGATGCGTTTGAAAGCACATCAACCACTGGGCAGTTGCTGTATAAAGAGTTTAGCGAAGATTTACTTGAGTACATTGCAGCTCATAATTGTGATGAAGATGAGCTAGATCCACTCCTTGAGCAAGTAGCACAAAAGAATGCAATATTACGTAAGCAAATGGAAAGTGGTCGAGATCGCTTACTAGAGCTACATTCATCGGGACAAGGTGCTGCTGACTCACTTGTAGCTGACATTGAAAAGCTCGATAACCAGTTTGAACTGCCAAGCTACATGATCAACGTGTTCGACACCTTTGGTGTAAGCCAAGAAGATAAAGGTGAAAACACCATTATTTTAAAGCCCACTGAGCACATGTTAAACGCTTCGTTCCCATCGCTAAAAGACGATGGTATGACAGTAACCTTTGACCGCGATACCGCGCTTTCTCAGGAAGATGTGCACTTTATTAGTTGGGATCACCCTATGGTGCAAGGCACTATGGATATGATTTGTGATGATGATTTTGGTAGTTCATCGGTGGCGTTACTTAAAAACAAAAAGTTACCACCAGGCACCTTTTTTGTTGAGCTAATATTTGTTGCCGAAGCCATGGCACCAAAAGTCCTGCAAGTGGGTCGCTTTTTACCCCCTACGCCAATTCGTATTTTACTCGATAAGAGCAGTAATAACTTAGGTGAAAATGTTGGTTTTGATGGCTTTAATCAGCAACTATCTGCGGTAGGTCGTCAAACAGCAAGTAAATTAGCCGGTGCATTGCAAAGTGCGGTTCATCCAATGATCAATACCGCAAAAGACATGGCGCAACAAAAGCTGGATGTTATTCGTGCCGAGTCATTAGCAAAAATGCAAACATCGTTGAGCGAAGAGCAACAGCGATTAGTTGCACTGAAACAAATTAATCCAAACATTCGCCAAGAGGAAATTACCTTTTACGATAAACAACGCAATGAGCTCACCGCACATATTGAAAAAGCGCAGTTAAAACTCGATGCGATTCGTTTGATTGTGGTTTCGCACTAGAGAACCTAGCTGTCAGTCGTTAGTTAAAGATTACTAACGTGTGTGTATAAAAAGAAAGCGCGATATTTATATCGCGCTTTTTACTTGAGCCTTTGCCCTCGCTCCACTAAAATAGCGCACTTCAAAATCACTGAGGTCTGCCGTGTTAGTTAACTACAATCCCCCTATGAGCCCGTATTTAACTATACTGTTTCAAGATGATGATTTACTTATTGTAAATAAGCCTAGCGAATTACTCACCGTCCCAGGTAAAGACCCAAAACATGCCGATAGCTTAATAAATCGCGTCAACCGTGTTTTTCCTAGTGCTAAAATTGTTCACCGTTTAGATATGGCTACCTCAGGCATACTTTGCTTAGCAATGAACAAAGCCGCTCACCGCCATTTAAGTATGCAATTTCAAGAGCGCGAAACAGCAAAACGTTACATTGCACGAGTATACGGACAACTTGAAACTGAAACAGGCTCCGTTGACTTACCGCTTATTTGCGACTGGCCGAACCGTCCTAAGCAAATGGTTGATCATGACAATGGCAAACCTTCGCTCACTCATTTTAAAGTCCTTGAACGTGAAGCACAGGCAACCCGTGTAGAGCTTACTCCTATTACAGGGCGCTCACATCAGCTGCGCGTGCACATGCTAAGCTTAGGCCATCCTATTTTAGGCGATCGCCTCTACGCCCATAAAGACGCACTTGCTGCTGCTCCTCGGTTACAATTACATGCACAAATGCTACAACTCAAACACCCTGTAACGGAGCAAGTACTTACTTTTGAAGCTGAGCCCGAGTTTTAACACGGTTTAATCTTTTAGCTATTTACAGTAAATAGCTAAACTTTAAGAGCACTACGCCGATACATAAATAAGATTTAAATTAAAAGCTTATTATGTTTATTACGCAGATGTTTAAAGTCATTATTACTACTCTTGTGCTTGGCTGTACGTTAATCAGTTTTCAAGCGCTTAGTGCTGAGTATATCGCTCCCCCTCCTTTTTCAAAAAATATTGATGCGGATATCTCTCGCCTAGCCCAAAGTGATGAAGTAAAGCCTATTTTAGCTGGTGATACTGAGTTTTTAACTTTATACAGTGAATATATGAGTGCGGACTTTAGAGGTGTTGTAATACTTATTCCTGACTGGCAATCAACGCCAACAAACAATGCAGGCATGAACTTTTTACGTAAAGAACTGAATAACCACGGGTATACCTCTTATGCGATGACAGTGCCTGATATTGATTGGCAAGCAGCTCAAGATGATGCAGCAAAAACGATTAATGATCCTGTGGGCACAAATAATGAAACAGCCAACGCAAATACTAAGCCTGACACCAGCACACAAAAACAGCCCCATCATGCTGACTATGTTGAACAAGTAAATACTAAAGTGGTAGATAACTATAAATTAAAACTAGTCGCTCGCTACGAAGCTTTATACCAACAAGCTGCGATGGAGTCTGAGAATATTGTTGTTATTGCACAAGGCACCAGTGCTGGGGTGTTGTTGGAGCACTACGCTGAATTTTCAGACTCAAAAATAAGCGCCTTCATTAGTTTAAGTAGCTACCTTCCTAATACAAAACGTAATGCAAAGTTAAGCCAAATAACATCCTTGGTCACCCCCGCTTTGTTGGATATTTATTTTGCTACAGACAGTAATGATATCTTAATGAACCTTAAAAACCGTCAGCGTTGGGTTAATCGAAATGCAAAGTTTGATTATCGCCAACGTCAGTTGTTTGGATTACGCGATGCGCCGCAGCAACATGCACGGCTAAGCAAAGAAATAGACGGGTTTTTACGCCGCCTTTTTTAAATACTCGTATGCCGCTTGAATATCTTGGCTTTTTTTAACCGCGACTTCCATCATATGCTTAGGTAAACCTTGCGATACGAGCTTATCAGGATGGTGCTGAGCCATGAGCTTTCGGTAGGCTACTTTAATATCACGTTGCGATGCGTCTTTATTTAACCCTAATAAGGCCAATGCTTGCGAACGGTTCATATCATTACTTGGTGGTACATGATGTCCTGAACCTTCACGGTAGCTGCTACTTTGACTTTGCTGCTGTTTAAAACGCTGTTGTTGCTGCCTAAAGTTAAACTCTGCTTGATAACGTTTTAATACAAAGGCAAAGTGTGCTTTAGACACACCTAGCTGCTTACTAACTTCTTGCAGTAATTGCTTTTCTTGTGCAGCAAGTACCCCGTCAGAAAACGCCATTTGAATTTGAATTTCTAAAAATAACTGCAGTAAATCGTAACGTTTAGCAAAACGTTCTTTAAAATCATAAACCGTATCTTTGAGTGAAAAGTCGCTGTCTTTACCCGATTGAAACGCCTGCTGCGCTTCACGGCGCTCTTCGCCTTTTAAGCCCATTTCATCCATAAACAGCGTCGCTGCTTTAATGTGGGTTTCGCTAACACGGCCATTCGACTTGGCAATATGTCCCATTACCGCAAAGCAACTCGAAAAAAACAACGCTTGGCGTTCGTTAACATCATCGCCTTTAAAAAGGTTAGAAAAGCCGCCAGCTTTATCAAAGTCTTTTTTTAAGCTTTTATCAAACATATGGCCTAGGTATAAGCCTAAAATGGCACCAAATATTTTGCCAAACATAAAACCAAAACAGAAACCGAGAATTTTTCCCCACATTTTAAAACTTACCTCTAATGTTTTATATTTAGCTTATGGCGCTAGTTGTTGGTTAAGAGCCGATAAACGCTCTGGTGTGCCTATATCGTCCCATTGGCCAATATAGAGTTCAGTGGAGACTAAATGTTCATTTAATTTTTCACGTAGCAAAGGGCCTAATGGCCGAATGCCTGGGGCTAGCCCCTCAAAAAAGTCAGCTTGATAACGCCCTATCCCTGAAAAGGTATACCGCTGGCTATTTGTCGGTAAGTGGCTCAGTGCAAAATCGCCATCAGGATTATGCGCAGGGTTTTCAACCAATACAATGTGCGCCTCTTTAGGCTGTAAATGTAGCTGCATTAATGCACTGATATCGTAGTCGCTGTAAACATCCCCATTAATCACAATAAATGATTCATCAAGTAAAGGAAGCGCTTGAATAATACCGCCTGCGGTTTCAAGCCCGCCCGTCACTTCTTGGCTATAGGTTATAGTCACGCCCCACGCGCGCCCATCTGCAAAATAGGTTTTTATTTTATCTCCTTCCCACGCAAGGTTAATTATTATTTGAGTAATACCTGCAGCCTTTAGGCGTATAATATGATGCTCAATCAGTGGTTTTCCCACTACACATAACATAGGCTTAGGTAACTCTGCGGTGAGCGGCATCATACGTTTACCGCGCCCAGCGGCTAATATCATCGCCTTCATGGTTGTTCCTCTTTTAACCGCTGTTGCACCTTTGGCACCACGCTAGTTTTTATCAAAGCCGATAAGTCGCTAAGCTCAGGGTATTGTGCCGCCACCTCTATTACGTATTCAAGTGTAGGGAGTATATTTGCTAAGTAACCTTGTTTACCATCACGCAAATATAAACGACAAAAAATACCCGCCGCTTTTAAATGGCGTTGCAAACCCGTTAAATCAAACCAATATTTAAATTCTGCAAATGACTCGTTAGTTATTAAACCTTGGCGTTTAAATTCGTCGTAACCAAACTCAAGTAAATGATTCAGCTCGTCTTTAGGCAATTTAAAGTAGCAGTCTCTTAAAAGTGAGACTAAGTCGTAACATAATGGGCCTTGTACCGCGTCTTGATAATCAATAATCGCCCATTGCTGCTCGCAGCGCATAATATTACGACTGTGATAATCCCGGTGCATTGTGACTGTGGGTTGCTCAAGCAGTGTATTTATTAGCAGCGCTGTGCTTGTTTGCCAAGTCTGTTGCTGCTCTGCACTGAGCTCTGCGCTAATAAAATCATTAACCAGCCAATTTTTAAAAATATCCAACTCTAATGCAATAAAGTCACGGTCATACGGATTCATTGACGGCGCGGCTGGAATTTTTGCCCACTTGGCACTTAAACTGATCAGTTGCTGGTAATACTCGCTGCGATTGGCATCATCAAGCAAGTCAGCTAAATGGGTGCTACCTAAATCACTTAGAATAAAAAAACCTTGCTGCTCGTCACTATGAATAATGGATGGTAATAAAAACCCCTGCTCAGAAAACACCTTGTTTAATGCAATATAAGGGACGTTGTTAACTTTTTTTGGATCGGAGTCCATCACAATAAAGTTTTTATTTTCAGCGTTTAACCTATAATAACGGCGAAAACTGGCATCTGCAGTTATTGCATTAAGCGCATAGGATTGCTCACCAAAGTGAGTATTAATAAACTGTTGTAAACTCTCAAAGCGTGTCATTTTATAAGCTATCTATTTTTCACTAATTACTTTGCCATTGTTTTCCTTTATTATGTATAGCTTGTAACTAATCACAGAGCATAAAGGTCGATAAATGAGCAAAACCTGGGGCATTTTGATGCTAAGCGTACTGAGCGCACCATCGCTTGCCGAAACTGAACTGACACACAACTTTTGTGGCACTTCAATGCAAACCAGAGCTTGGCAACCGCTTGCTGGCCTTGAGCTTGGAACGGTTGATATCAGCGCTGATGACGTTGAGCTTTTAGGCACACAAAGCGCTGAATTTACTGGCAATGTTGATATTAACACCGTTAACATGAGTTTGTCCGCACAATCAGCACTGATTGATAAACAACGTGGCCTGCTTAATGCCACTGGCCCAATTACCTATCGCGATTATGTAAGCCACGTACAAAGTTCGGGCTTAAATGCCGATTTAAATAACTCAGCAT
Organism: Pseudoalteromonas sp. APC 3495; assembly: GCF_030407645.1. Taxonomy (NCBI): domain Bacteria; kingdom Pseudomonadati; phylum Pseudomonadota; class Gammaproteobacteria; order Alteromonadales; family Pseudoalteromonadaceae; genus Pseudoalteromonas; species Pseudoalteromonas sp. APC 3495. Next base: position 142,988 of record NZ_JASDDA010000004.1, read on the forward strand.
TTAGTTTATTAGGCGCACAATACAGCCTAACACAACAACAAGGTAAAGGCGGCGCGGAAAAGCTCACCATCGATAAGTCTGGCTTAATGCTGATGAATGCAAGCTTTACTGCGTGCCCAGGTAATACGCCTGTGTGGGCTATTGAAGCCGATGAAATAAACTTATCACGTGAAGAAGGCTGGGGCGAAACCTACAATGCCGTGCTACGTATTTTAGATACGCCGGTACTCTATTTACCTTATTTTACTTTCCCACTCGATGAGCGCCGTAAGTCAGGCTTATTAACGCCCAGCTTTTCAAGTTCAGATCGCTATGGGTTAGAAACGATTACGCCTTATTATTGGAACATTGCCCCTAATTATGATGCCACTATTACCCCGCGTTATATGTCACGTAAAGGGCTACAGTTACAAACTGAATTTAGATATTTAACCCCAGAGCACCAAGGTTTAGTGGCTGTAGAATATTTAAATAAAGATGACTCAGAGCCTGAACTTAACGAGCGCTTTTTGTTTCATTGGCAACAAAAAAGTTATATTGGTGAAGACTGGCGAGCCAGTATTGATATTACCAATGTTAGTGATGACAACTACCTAACTGATTTAAACTCCGCTTATGCCAGTAAAACCGATACGCAGCTTTATCGTACCGGCTCGCTAACCCATATGGGCGAAATGTGGCGTACTGATATAAAAGTGCAAAACTTTGAAGTACTAGGTGACCACTTAGAATCATACACGGCGTTACCACAAATTAGCTTTACCCAAACTACCCCATGGAAAATTGATTATTTCGATTTTAGTGTTTCAGGCGAGCTGAGCCATTTTACTAACAGCTCTGCGGTAATTGATCAAGCTACTCGCGTGCACATCGAACCTAAAGCACGCTTTGATTACAAAGAGTATGCCTGGTCATTTTTATCTGAAGTAAGCTTGCTTCAAACTAACTATAAACAAGACGGTGATTTACAGGGTACACAGTATAGCGATAATGTTTCGCGTACTTTGCCAAAAGTGCGCTTATATTCTCAGCTTAACTTTGAGCGCGACACCTCAATTTTTATTGACGATGGTATTCAAACTCTAGAGCCACAAATTCAGTATTTATATACGCCTAATAAAGATCAGTCTGACATTGGCTTATACGATACCACCAAGTTACAAGATGACTTTTTTGGTTTATTCAGGGATGCGCGTTTTTCAAGTGTTGACCGAATTGCCGCAGCTAATCAATTTACGCTCGGGGCTACAACGCGTTTATTTGATAAGAAAAATGAAGAAGTATTTAACTTCAGCGCAGGCCAAATATTTTATTTAAGTGATTCAGCCAAGCCTACAGAGCAAGGGCTTAATAGCGATAGTAACTACAATGCCTTGTTTGCAGCGCAAACCATGTTACATTGGCACCGCCGCTGGTATTTATCGGGTGGTATTCAGTACGACACGGATGGCAAGCAAATTATCCAGTCAAATTTAACCTTAGACTATAAAGGTGACGATAATCAGCTGGTTCAATTGAACCATCGCTATGCAAATGATGTCTCAGGAAATACAATCGAGCAAGCGGGCTTATTTACAAGCATCCCTATCAGTGACGAGTGGCAATTTATTGCAAGTTACCATCGCGATCTTGATAATAACCGCAGTATTGAAGTATTTAGTGGATTACAGTATGAATCGTGCTGTTGGGCGTTCCAAATTACTGGCCATCGCCAAATTGAAACTGATTTAAATCAGTCAATTGGGCAACCCCAAGCCACTTTTGATTCGAGTATTCGTTTGAATTTTGTATTAAAAGGGCTTGGTAGTAAAAGCCGTTACGATGCTCAAAAATTATTACAACAAGGTATTTTTGGTTATCGTAGGCCGTATTTTCTTAATGACTAAACTGCTTTATTTATAGTAAAAATTTACAAATAACTATATCAATTTAGCCGTATTTAGCATTACAACAGTACTATTAGTAAGAGTAGTAAAAAGAATATGAATTTAAAAAAATTATTAACATCAGCAGTTTTAACGTTCAGCTTATGCCAAAGTGCATTTGCCGCCCCTGTCGAAATAGATAAAGTAATTGGTATTGTAAACCAAGGCGTTATTTTAAAAAGTGAAGTAGACACCATTGTTGATCGCGTAAAAAAACAAGCAGAAGAACAAAACCAACAGCTGCCAAAAGACGAAACACTGCGTGTTCAGGCGATTGAGCGTTTAGTAAATCAAACCTTGATGATGCAGATGGCTGAGCGTATGGGCTTAGAAATTTCAGATAGCCAGCTTGACCAAACCCTTGCCAACATGGCTAAAGAGCAAGGCGGTACAATTGCTGATTTGCGTCGTACTATTGAAGCGTCGGGTGAGAGCTTTCAAGCTTACCGCGAAGAAATTCGTAAAGAGATAACCACGCAACAAGTTACGCGTGCAAACGTAGACCGCCGTATATATGTAAGCGACCAAGAAATTGATAACCTACTAAAAATTATGGATAGCCAAGGACAAAATGCCGAAGAATATGATATTGGTCATATTCTTATCGATATTCCAAGTGGTGCAAGTGCAGACGACGTAAGCTCAGCAAAAACACGCGCAGACAAAGTTATTGAACTGCTGCAAGATGGCCAAGAATTTAAGCGTATTGCCATTTCATCATCAAGTGGCTCAAAGGCCCTTGAGGGCGGCCAATTAGGCTGGATGGGTATTAACGAAATGCCATCGTTATTTGCAGAAGCTGTAAAAGGTAAAAAGAAAGATGCGATTATTGGTCCACTTCGTTCCGGTGCGGGTTTCCACATCATTAAAGTACAAGACGTACGTGGCCGCCAAGTAGTTGAAACCACCGAAGTTAAATCTCGTCATATTCTTATTAAGCCTTCAATCATTTTAAGTGAAGAAAAAGCACGCACTATGCTAGCAGGCTTTGTTAAAGATTTACGCGCCGGCGATGCTGACTTTGCAGAACTTGCTAAAGAATACTCACAAGACCCCGGTTCAGCACTTAAAGGTGGTCAATACGATTGGACTGATCCAACCACCTACGTGCCTGCGTTTAGAGATACGTTACTATCACTTGATAAAAACGAAATCAGCGAACCATTTAGAAGTCAATTTGGCTGGCACATTGTGCAGTTACTAGATAAACGTGTTGCAGATAAGACCGAGCAAGCTAAACGTAATCGTGCACATGGCATGTTGTTTAATCGTAAATTTAAAGAGGAAAGCTTTAACTGGCAGCAAGAAATGCGCGAACAAGCCCATGTTGAAATTTTCCCAATAGACGAATAATTATGACTTTAAGAATTGCGGTAACCCCCGGAGAGCCTGCAGGCATTGGCCCAGACTTGCTATTAAAACTGGCACAGCATAGCTGGGATGCGCAACTAGTAGCGATTGCAGATGCATCGCTACTAAAACAGCGCGCTAAGCATTTAGGTTTAAACATTGAATTAATTGAATTTGATGAACAAGCCAAAGCAATGCCAACAGCGGCTGGCAGCTTATATATTAAGCAAATTGATTTAGCAGAACCCGTTGAGCTTGGCGTGCTTAATGACGCCAATGGGCAATACGTGTTAGATACATTACGTATTGCCAGCGAAAAGAATATGGATGGCACATTTGATGCCGTTGTTACGGGGCCTGTTCACAAGGGTATTATTAACCAAGCCGGCATTTCTTTTAGTGGCCATACTGAGTACTTTGCTCAGCAATCAGGTACAGCCGATGTGGTTATGTTATTAGCCACTGAAGGTTTGCGTGTTGCCCTAGTAACTACACATATTCCGCTTGCTTATGTCTCTCGTGCTATTACGCAAGAGCGACTAGTTAAAGTGGCTAATATTCTTAATCATGACTTGAAAACGAAATTTGGTATTGAGCAACCACGCATTTTAGTCTGTGGCTTAAACCCGCATGCTGGTGAAGATGGCCATTTAGGCCGAGAAGAAATCGACACGATTACGCCTACACTTGACATATTAAGAGCTGAAGGGATGAACTTAATCGGTCCTTTACCAGCCGATACCCTATTTCAAGATAAATACCTAAATGAAGCCGATGCAGTGCTGGCTATGTATCACGATCAGGGATTACCTGTGCTAAAATACAAAGGATTTGGTAAGTCAGTGAATATAACTCTCGGCCTTCCATTTATTCGCACCTCAGTCGATCACGGTACTGCGCTTGATTTAGCCGGTACAGGCGATGCTGATGTTGGCAGTTTTGAATTAGCGATCCGCGAAGCAATTAAGCTCGCCCATGAAAAAGCACAGAATCAATGACCGATAAAGTACACTTAGGACACCGCGCCCGTAAACGTTTTGGCCAAAACTTTTTATTCGATGAGTCAATCATCGACAAAATCGTCACCGCTATCGATCCTAAACCGCAAGATAATTTAGTAGAAATTGGCCCAGGTCTAGGCGCCATTACCGAGCCTGTTGCCGATTTAAGTGGCCATTTAACGGTTGTTGAGCTAGATAAAGATTTAGCCCAGCGTTTAATTGAACACCCATTTTTAGGGCCAAAACTAACCGTAAACCAAGGCGATGCAATGAAGTTTGATTTTGCAAGCCTAGTTAAAGATGACAAAAAACTAAAAGTATTCGGCAACCTGCCGTACAACATTTCAACGCCTTTGTTGTTTCACCTGTTTGAATTTGCCGATCATATTGAGCACATGCACTTTATGCTGCAAAAAGAAGTGGTAAAGCGCATGGTAGCAGGCCCTGGTAGTAAAACCTTTGGTCGCTTGAGTGTGATGACTCAATACTACTGTAATGCGATGCCTGTAGTAGAAGTACCACCAGAGTGCTTTAAACCTGCACCTAAAGTAGATTCTGCGGTTATTCGCTTAATCCCCAAAAAGGCAGAGCAGCGCACAGCTAAGAGCGTTAAAATATTAAATACAGTCTGTTTAGAAGCGTTTAATCAACGTCGTAAAACACTACGCAACAGCCTAGGCAACCTTTTAACCGCTGAAGAGTTAACCAGCATTGGCATTGATATCACCTTGCGTGCTGAGAGCCTGTCGTTACAACAATTTATTGATATAGCTAACTGGATTTATGACAACAAGCAGTAATATAGGATCACCTGTAAAGGTATCTGTAGAAACATTTTATGTAGAAGAGCAATCGCAACCTGAACTTGATAAGTTTGTGTTCGCCTACTCCGTTACTATAAAAAACCACAGTTTATGCAGTGCAAAGTTACTTAGCCGTTATTGGCTAATTACTGATGCCAATGGCAAAGAAGTAGAAGTGCAAGGCGAAGGTGTGGTCGGTGAAACCCCAGATATAGCCCCAGGTGAAAGCTACAAATATACCAGTGGTGCAATAATAGATACACCAGTAGGCACCATGCAGGGACATTACACTTTACGTAACGAGTTTGGTGCTGAATTTAAAGCACCCATAAACGTATTCCGCTTAGCCTGTCCTAATATCTTACACTGACAAAAACAGGTAACAATGGCCGACTACGCGATAGGTGATTTACAAGGCTGCTTTGACGAATTTAGTTTATTGTTAAAGCAAGTCGACTTTAACCCTAGCAAAGATCACTTATATTTAGTGGGTGATATTGTCGCTCGCGGCCCAGACTCTAAAGCGTGCCTTGATTATATTTATCAACATCAAGACAGCGTTAGCGTCACATTAGGCAATCATGACTTACACATGATTGCCTGTTATTTAAATAACGTTACACCTAACCCCAAAGACAAACTCACTGCACTGCTTAACAGTAGTAAACTGCCCCACTACATCGCGTTTTTACAAACTCAGCCTTTAGCGCTTTATTTAGAACAATATAATTGTTTTATCTCTCATGCAGGCCTTAACCCTGATTGGTCGTGCGAGCAAGCCATTAAGCACGCTCAATTTTCGCAGCAATGTTACAGTCAAAACAATGCCGAGTTCTATTTTAAAAACATGTATCAGCCTCACCCGCTAAAATGGACGGAGCAACTTGATGATGCTGCTAAATTTCGTTACATCGTTAATTATTTCACTCGCATGCGCTTTATTACGCCTGATAATTTGCTCGATTTTAATGCAAAAGAAGCAACAACAAATTCATCATCACTAATTCCTTGGTTTTCTCATCCTGCCATTATGAACGCTCAACATGACCTAATTTTTGGACACTGGGCAGCACTTGAAGGCAAAACGCCCTACAACCACCTCTATGCTCTAGACACGGGTTGCGTATGGGGTGGCTCAATGACACTAATAGAACTGCAAAGTAAGCAAAAATTTTCAGAAAAATCACAACTTTTGTCTAAATAAACTGAAAAAAGTTAATACATCTGTTAAGTTTAAGAGTGGATGTTAAATTGTATAATTACAAAACATTCACAATAATGTGTAAAAAATAGCAATGCTCTTATAATTGAGTTAAACATAGACAGT
>NZ_JASDDA010000040.1:0-35245 GCF_030407645.1 Pseudoalteromonas sp. APC 3495
TTTTAGCCATAAAAAAACCCGCGACTTGATTGCTCAAGTTGCGGGTTTTTTAGGGTTTTTAAACAAACGAATTTAAAAACCTTTATTGGTGGGCTGGGGTCATCTTAACCATGACTATAAACAATTGAATTATAACCACAAACATAACAAACAGAAAGCAAGGTACCACTTCCAGTACTACTTGAGTTAAAACTCATGCCATTTTTACTCTCAACACTTAGGATTTAAAAATTTGTGGCTAAAATATTAATTTTATATTTTTATCAATTTTTTAGCTTATCTAAAAGAGCATTAATTGCATTTTTACGCCAACTGCTCAAATACTCACTTATAAAATGCTCAAGCTCATCGTCGGTATAAAGCCTAGAGCAACGGTCTGATATCGCTAGCTGGTTTTTTATTTCGTGCATATCAAAATCGTAAAAGATTACTTCTGCCCATCCAAAATCACCAAGATCACATTCTAGCTCTTGCTGTACATCATCAGCAGAGCAATGCCCTCTATAATCCGCTACCTGCTCACATTCAAAATATGTGTCGCACATAGTCTCTATCAAACTATATGCACTACTGCCATCATTAAATGTGACTTTACCTTCAAGAATTAGCTTTACTAAGTCATGTAATGAGTTGAACTTAACTTCCATATTGCTTGCCTGTAAATGAGTCTTTTCATTTAATTAAAAAGGTAAGCTATTACGGCTTACCTATAGAAATAAGCTTTAACTGCGTTGCTCATCGTTCTTACCCGCAACACCTTTCATTAGCATGTCGAATACCAAGCTCGCTATGCCTTTAGACACTAAGTCGCTTGATAGAGCTTTCATGGCCATTGCGTTGTGAGTGTCCATGCTTTCAATAATCGCGTTTTGAATTGCTTCAGGGAATTGGCCTAGCATGGCTTGCTCTTTGGTATTGTGCTTAACCTGATCCATTGCGGTTTCGTTTTCAGCTACTTTACCCATAATTGCATTAGCGTAATTAACCATATCGTTTTCAGATAGCCCATCTTCGGCAAACAGGTCGTTCATACGCTCAATTATTTCGTTTAAAAGCTCAGTTTTTGGATCCTTTGGTACTGCGCCCGAGCCTTCCTTACTTGGTGGTATATAGCTTTTAGGTTCTTCGCCAATTTTATGGCCTAGTTGTAAATCAGCTTCGCGTTGTTCATGCAGCCGATAATGCGTCATAACTACATCAGTTAGGTCAACGTCGTCTTCTATTACATCCATGCGTAATAGTGGGTGTAAGTTTTTAGTAAATACACTGAGTTTCTCTAGGTCAGTGTCGTTAAAGTCAACAATTTGAGAGCTAAACTCGTAGTAACGATAAAACGAGATTAAATCTTTTCTAAACACATCTAAAATATCTCTGGCTTCTTTAGCGTGCTTAACACTGTTTTCACTGTACTTAATCGCTTTGTCGTTGTTGTCATCTTTCGCTTTAGCCAGCTCCTTTTGGGCAGATTGCAGTACCGTGGTGGCTTCTTTGTAGCGCAACTTAAATCGCTCTACAGGCGCTTTCATAATATTAGTGAGCTTGTCTTGCTTAGCATGTTTACTGTTATAAGCGGTTACAAAGGTTTCTACTTCAAACCATTGGTAAATGCCTACTTCAGCAAGCTTCTCCATTATGTCGTAAACAATATTTGGATCTGATACGTCTGAAAGCTCAGCTGTTTGAAAGTAAACTTTAAACTCTTCTAAAATTTCTTCAGGGTCGTTTACAAAATCAAGTACAAAGGTTTTGTCTTTACCTTTGCAAGTACGGTTTAGCCTAGAGAGCGTTTGTATACACTCAACGCCCTTTAATGGTTTATCAACATACATAGCCACTAATTTAGGTTGGTCAAACCCTGTTTGAAACTTATTCGCTACTAACATTACTTGGTAGTCGTTAGTGTCAAAGGCTTTGCGCATATCACGGCCGCGTAAATTAGGGTTCATCGCCTTTTCAGTAAACACATGATCAGGAATATCTGGGTCGTTCACTTCACCAGAAAACGCGACCATCGCATTGACGTTTTCATAGCCTTTATCCATTACATATTTTTCAAAAGCAAGCTTGTACCTTACAGCCTCTAAACGGCTACTTGTAACCACCATTGCTTTGGCTTCTCCGCCTAACAAATGTTTAATTTTGGCATTAAAGTGCTCAACAATTGTTTCAACTTTTTGGGCAATATTGTATGGGTGTAGCCTTACCCATTTAGCCATTTTAGACGCTGCTTTTTTGCTATCTACTTCTTGGTCAGACTGCGGGTTATCGTGAGCTAATTGATACGCCACACGGTAACTGGTGTAGTTTTGCAGTACATCTAAAATAAAGCCTTCTTCAATGGCTTGGCGCATTGAATACACATGAAAGGGTAATGGCTTATTTGTATCGCTTAACGGCGCGTCTAAATCTTCAGAGCGGCCAAATAGCTCTAGGGTTTTCGCTTTTGGTGTTGCAGTAAAGGCAAAATAACTAATATTGTTAGAGCCTTTACGAGCCTCTAGCGATAAACGCAGCATATCTTCGCTATCTAGCTCGTCATCGCCTTCAAGTTGTTCAGCCATTAGCACTTCACGTAACTTGCGTGCGGTTGTTCCTGTTTGGCTAGAGTGTGCTTCATCGGCTATTACTGCAAAACTTCGCCCAGCTAAAGTAGAATCTTTACGTATTGCCTCTAAAACATGCGGAAAGGTTTGTATGGTTACAATAATAATTGAGGTACTGGCTTTTAGCTCACCGGCTAACTGGCTCGATTTACTGCCTTGTGCCTCTTCGCGGTTAACGCGCGCTATCATCCCTTCGTTATGATCAAACTGATAAATAGTATCTTGTAGTTGGCTGTCTAAAACGGTTCTGTCGGTAATGACTATTACTGAGTCGAATACTTTGTCGCCTGCTTGTTTTTGTAATTCTGGGTGCTCAGTTAAGTAATGTTTAGAGGCCAGCTGATGCGACAACCACGCAATAGAGTTCGACTTACCCGAGCCCGCACTATGCTGAATAAGGTACTTTTTACCCGTACCTTCAAAATCAACTGTATTTATAAGCTTAGAAACCACAGCCCATTGATGATAACGCGGGAATATCATGGTTTCTTTTACTTTTATTGAGCCATCAAGTTGCTCTTCGTCTTTTACTTCTAAGTGAATATAGCGGCTTAAAATAAGTAATAGGTTATCTTTTTGAAATATCTCGTTCCAAAGGTACGAGGTCGCATAGCCGCCATCAGCCGGACTATCATTTCCCGCAGCGCCTTCAGCGGTACCTTGGTCAAACGGTAAAAAGAAAGTTTTATTACCCGCTAAACGGGTCGTCATAGCCACATTATATTGGCTTACTGCAAAGTGAACTAACGCACCGCGTTTAAAGGTAAGTAACGGCTCTGCCTTTTTAGTGGTTGGATCTTTTGGTTGGCGGTCTTTCATATACTGCACTTTGGCATTATTGAGAGACTGCTTAAATTCAGACTTAAGCTCACAAGTTGCAACAGGTAACCCATTTACAAACAGGGTTAAATCTAATCGGCCATCATAACCGTTAGGTGAGTATTTAAGCTCAGGCACTACGCGTAAAATATTCTTACCGTAGCGAGCGCCCGCATCAGGATTTAAATCGTGATCAGGCTTAAAACTACATAAACTAAATTTAGCACCACGGTCTTTAATAACATTACGTAATACCCAAAGCGTGCCTTTATTTTTTAAGTTACGCTCTAGGTTTTTAAGTAATGCATCAGTGGTTGCATTTGGGCTTCTATCAGTTTCAGGGTAATGTTTTTGCAGTTTATCCCATTGCTCAGGCTGTGAGCCTTTTACAAAAGCAATTACATCCTCTGGGTAAAGGGCTAACTCTTTATTATATTTATTCGACTCACCCAATAACCAGCCTTGTAAAAGCATTTGGTCAATAATGTCATCTTGGAATATTCTTTCTTGTGCTTTGTCAGACATTGCAACCCCACTTTTTTTCACATCTATGTGAGAGCCAAAGTTGGTTTAATCGTTTAGTTGGCAACTTTTCATCGTTGTGTGATTTTATTTGTTCAAGATAAAAACACAGTCTAATGTTTGCATCACTCATTGGTTTTTTAAGTAATTCAACGTCTTGAGTTTGATTAATTAAAGCAATTAACTCTCGCGCTTCTTCTTCCGCCTTATCAGATAAGGCATTTAATAAATGACTATCAATAACTTGTGAAACTTTCTTACCACCTACTTTTAGTGGTTCATCAAGCCTTTTTATCGCTTTATCTGTTTGTTGTTTACCTGTCTTTGATGAATTATAAGCTTGAACCATTGATGAAATAGCACTAAGCGAACTAATAAGTAAGTTGGCAGTAGGGAGCAGATCCATTGTTAGTCTCCCTTCCAATCACGTACATCAATCTTGCCCGTTACCGTTGCTGATATCATTGCTGTTTTACGCTCTTTCATTAAATCGATAGCATTTGAAGCTTTTTTTATTAGATGATCGATTTTGCTTGTTCGGCTATTTAAATACCCAACCACATCGTTAATTTCATTCTGAGGTGGTAAAGAAAAAAATACATTACCAAGAATCTGATTAGAAAGCTGTTTGACTGTAGAACCATAAGAGCCAATATTTAATTGCTCTTTCCATTGGTTAGACTCACTCACATACATTAAATAATTAGTTAATTTTTTTGTTGGTCTTATTATCATCATTTGAGCATTTATAAATCCTGTTTTATGGCCAAGTACTTTCGAGTCAAATATCGCAACGTGTCCAATCGTTCCTCTTACTGTTATTACTAAATCTCCATTTAATAACTTACCTCGATTCAATTGATTAAACTTCTCTTCACTTATGTAATTTAGTTTTTCTTTGGTAAAGCAAAAGTTAATTATATTTTTTGAGGACACAAATGGTATACCACAATCTACAAGGTCTTTATCATTTGGGTATACAGAGCTACGATCTCCATCTATTAAAATGCAGTTAAACTTTAACTTTGAGGCGCTCCAATGCTCTGGCACTTCACCTAACCATTCTACGCCTGAGTCGCGCATTGGGGCATCGGGGTTTAGTCCTTTAGTTACTGCGTGAGAAATAACCGCTTGGCGCTTTTCTTTTAACAGCCCAATCAGCTTTTCTTGCTTCGCGATTAAAGTGTCGATTTTAGCGGTTTCGTGATCCAGAAAGTTAATAATTTTTTCTTGTTCATCTTTTTCCGGGAGTAATAATTCAATACGTTGAAACTCATCAGGATCTAAATCCCATTGATTTACACGGATACCTTTGGAACGACTCATATACTGATTGATATAGATCGGGTGCCTAAGTAGATAATGGACATACCTAGGGTATATTAAGCTGTTTGCCTGTTTTAATGGCTCATATACAAAGTATGCTGGACTAACAATCCCTCTAAACTCTGAAATAGCAATTGAACCCTGCCAAGCTTTCATCTTATTCATTACCAAATTATTCTTACAAACAAGTTGATAAGGTGACAAATCATCTGAAGGCTTATTATTGTTGTCATCGCGGCTTGATTTAGGGATTACACCATAATCTCGATAAACTGACAGTAGTTCTTCGCTTTCGTATCCAGTTCGTTTTACTCTATTATAACAACGACCGACTGGGATGGTTTTCCAATGCGTAGGGATATCGTGTAGCCAATCAATTCCAGAATCTTGATATTCTGAATATGCTTTATAACGCCCCGTCATTATGAATGCACCTCGTTAAGTAGCTGCATGATATCGCTCGATACTTTATCTAAATCCGCATCAATTTCGGTCAGTGATCTTGGTGGTACATATTCGTAAAAGTGGCGGTTGAATGGTATTTCGTAGCCGACTATACCGACTTCACCGTCTTGCTCGTCCGTTTTTTTAGTATCAATCCACGCGTTTGGTACGTGCGGTAGTACTTCACGCGCAAAGTAGTCCTCAACAGATTCAGTGAGCGGTACGTTTTCGTTATCGCGTAAGTCTGGGTTGGCTTCTAATTTGCCTTTAGTTTTGCATACTTCTGCTTCGTCGTCGTGTTCGCTTAAATGTTTAACTATCAGCTTGAGTTGTGCAGCGCTTAGCTTAACCGCTGGTGTTGCTGTATCTAATTCAGTAGTCAGTGCTTTTAAAAATACATCGCGAGATAAATACTTGCTATTAAGTGAAGCAAGCGCTGCAAGAATAGTGTGTTGAGCATGCTCGTTTAACTTATCCCATGCTTTGTCGGTTGTTAAAGCAGTAATACGTAACTCATCTTTTGGATAAACTGCCAGTTGTAATGGGCGCTCTACAGTAATACGGCGATAACCAAATTCTTGGTAATCAAATATTTTACTAAAGTCGTTCTCTACAAATTGGCCGTATGTTTTAACAATGGTTTCTATTGCATCTTCTGTTAGTTCTTTACGTTTGCTACCGAGTGACTTACGCATAGCTGCATAGAATACATTCTCATCATTCCCTTCAACCTCACCGCCGCCACTGCGACCACGACCGCCTGTTTTGGCGCGCTCTTTTGCCGCGTTGATAAGTTGAACCTTACCTTTACGGTTAGCTGGCTTGTGGCTTGAAAGAACCCACACATAAGTTGCTATGCCGGTGTTGTAAAACATATCTGTAGGTAGGGCTACAATGGCCTCTAGCAGGTCGTTTTCGAGAATGTAACGGCGAATTTCGCTCTCGCCACTTCCGGCACCACCGGTAAATAAAGGGGAGCCATTTAAAATAATACCAATGCGCGAACCCCCTTCGTGTTGTGGGCGCATTTTGCTAACTAAGTGCATTAAAAACAGTAACGAGCCGTCAGACACGCGCGGTAAACCCGCACCAAAGCGGCCCTCAAAGCCTTTTTCGGTGTGTTCGTTGTTAATTTGTTTTTGAATTTTTTTCCAGTCCACCCCAAATGGCGGGTTAGATAACATGTAGTCAAACTTTTCGGTGCGTAGCTGGTCGTTTGATAATGTATTACCGAGTTTTATGTTATCGACCTTTTGGCCTTTAATAAGCATATCGGCTTTACATATAGCGTATGACTCTGGGTTTAGCTCTTGGCCAAATGCTGAAAGCGATGCTTTATTGTTAAGCTCTAGTACGTATTCCATACCCGATGATAAAAACCCGCCCGTACCCGCTGTTGGGTCGTAAATTGAGCGAACTAAGCCCGATTGCGTAAGCGCGTCGTCGTCATTGGTAAATACTAAAGACGTGGTTAAACGCACAATGTCGCGCGGAGTAAAGTGCTCACCCGCGGTTTCGTTAGAGCTTTCAGCAAAGCGCCTAATTAGCTCTTCAAACACTAAACCCATGCCATAGTTGCTAATGGCATTTGGGTGCAGGTCTTCTTTTCTAAAGTGTTTTACAACGTTGTAAAGCAGGTCAGCTTCTTCTAGTTTGTCGATGGTATTGAAAAAATCAAAGTGCTCAAAAATTTCACGCGCATTGGGGCTAAACGACTGAATATAGCTTTCTAGGTTACTGGCTACATCGGTTTCGCCAAGGCGGTTTAAATCCATTTTTGAGGTATTGTAAAAGCTTAACTGCGCTGCGTGAGTAAGGAGCTTGTCTTGCGCTTCAATAGGCATAGCTTTTACGGTTTCGTACTTTTCAAGCACGGCAGGTTTAGTGGCTTCAAGCACACACTCTAAACGCCTTAACAGTGTAAAAGGCAGGATAATACGGCCATACTGAGATTGTTTAAAATCACCGCGAAGTAAGTCAGCGACTGACCATAAAAAAGCAGCGGTTGAAGAGAAGTTGTTATCTGTCATTTTGACCCTTTATTATTTTGTTTTCCGTAACTTAACTTACCATATCACTAGATATGCTATTTTTTAAGCAAGATTTAAGGATTATTTACCAGCACTGAAGGCAGTACTTTTTATTAAGGGTATTGTAACCTTTATTGTGTTGTAGGTAGAGAAGCTTTATCAGATTAAGGTAATATTCATAATTAACAAATAGTAATCTATAAATAACTCATAGCTTTAAAAGGGAATTAAATTATGAAAAAGGAAGAAGTAGACGCACATGTAAGAGGTGTAGTAGATAAGCTAATTGAGCAAATGCAGGAGAACTTGGGGGAATGGATAGCACCTTGGCATAATGGCTTTTTAGAACCTAAAAATGCCGTTACACACCACCTTTTTAGTGGAATGAACGCAACATTACTTTGGGCGTCTACCCTTGATAATGCATTTCAATCGGATGAATGGGCGACACTTAAACAATGGAATACAAAAAAAGCGAAGGTAAAAATTCGCTCAAAGGGAACGCGGTTATTTCGCCCTATTTACGCTAAAAAAAATAACCCTAGTGATGAAGGTTATATTATTTATTTTAAACCTTATACGGTATTCAACGCTGACCAAGTAAATAATTACAACCCCGCGCACCCTGATTTATTTGCAGATGATATACCGATAGATCCGAGTGCTGATAAATTTATAGCTCGATGCAAAGCTAATATTACGCATGGTAATACCGGTGCATTTTACAGAGTACACGAAGATAAAATATATCTGCCATCCCCCACTAATTTTGTAGATAGTTCTCATGGCAGCAAAAAGCATAATTATTATGCGACTGCTATTCATGAGTTAATTCATTGGAGTGGTCATGACACTAGAATGAAGCGCAACTTAGCTAACAATAGTACTGAGCAGTATGCATATGAAGAGCTTGTTGCTGAACTAGGTGCTGCAATTATATGTACGCGGCTTGAAAATACAATTACACCAAGAACAGATCATGCAGCTTATTTGAAGTCTTGGATAAAGCATTTAAAAGATGATTTTCGTTACTTATTTAAAGCCGTAGATGATGCAAAAAAAGCAGTACATTTTTTGTATGAGTTAACAGGCATTGAAAACGCTAATGTGGATTGTGAAGATAAAGAGTTTGAACAACTTAATGATAGTAAAGCAGTAGAACCAGAGAAAATAATTCTTACAGGTTTTGTAAGTACGCTAAAAGTGAGTACGTGCTGTATCCATTGCCATGAAAGTTATAGTGTTACGTTAACCCGTTATGAAAATTTATCGTTTTGTGAGCAATGCTCTAAACCAAATAAACACCTTATTGAGTGGTAATTGCTGAATGTTTTATTAGGGTTGTGGTAACGAGAGGGCTTATCGTAAAACAGGAACAAATCGTTTGAAAGTACTGTCACATGTTCCAAAATAAAATATAAAATCATTATTATCATAATCTTAGTTATTTTAGATTGTTCCGATTTGTTCCGCATTGTTCCGGTTGCTATACATAGTAAACCGAGACACACCTTAACACTTTGAAGACTTTCACAAACATTTAGCACGCGTGAAAAGTTAACAATAATACACATTTCAATTGATACGACTTGTTCCATAATGTTTTGTTTGTGGCGGTTTCTTTCCCTTACTTCTCACTTTAGCCAAATAAGAAATACGCCATATAGCCTCTTGGAGTGAATCGTAATCACCTCGCACAATGTTGTAGTAGCAGTGCTTTGGGGTATATTGTGAACCTTGTAGCTGATGCTCCCAGATAGCTTTTACCTTAATTAAAATATCATACGGATGACGTACTTTATGACCATCGAGCATCAAAACGTAGTGGTAATGTTGCTGCTTAGCAGTTTCAATCTCACGACACCAAATGAAACCTACCCGTTTTAAGTTATATACTCGCTTAAGCCACCTAAATAGGATTCGATTAAATTTTGTAATTATTTGATTATCCGACGAGTACTCGTAAAGGCGGAGATCGAAACGAATTAGGTGTACTTTGCTATGATGCTTTAATATCATATCAACTTGGTTTATCATCTTCTTGGCCATAGTTAAGTAAATACCACTATGCTGACCGTTCACCCAGAACACCTGATCATTTACCTCGATAGCCCTAACCTTAACCTTATAAGACATACAACACTCAAGAGATATTATTAATTACCTAGTAGCGTGTTAGTCACTACTATCACTATTCAATAAGTATGAATTTAAAGCGTCATGGCCTTGCTAATAATTTATAGGGTCAAAAACCTATAAATAGCGACCAATAAGCGTTTTTTAAACCCATACAATGCATTCAGCGTAAGCGAGTACTAACATTGTTTAGCTAGGTAATTAACGTTATGCTTAAACGTACTGGTGGTTTAACTTCCACATTGCGCCACCAGCACACCATTGATAAGTCGCATTGAAATTAACTTTCTTTGCGGCTTTCCTCTCTTTTATACAATGCTTGCTGCTCATCCGTCATCAACAAAACCATTACCGGAAATGCTGTTAACCGCCCCGTTGATGGGCACTCAGCCTCTTTATATTTTACTATAAATAAGTAGCCTTTTCGTTTAAGTGCACATACCACATCTTGCAGGTCATCAATTCCAATATAGCGAGCCATGTTAGTATTTATTGTTAGCCCTTGGCTTATCACACTCAACACATAATTCGACTCTTTTTGGCAATCGTTTGGCTCTGGCAAACCTAGCTCTAAGCATTTATTTCTACGGATCATAGCTGCAACTCCTTTATGCCACGATTACTAATAATACTTTGTACTAATGCTTTTAATTGTTGCTCTGTGTAACCTGCAATCATTGCTTGGACTACTTTGTCACATTCGCTTTCCACAAAGCCAACAGCTCTTACTCCCAAGCTTATGGGCGTAGGAAATAGGCCATCATTAATGCGGTTATAGAGTGTCGATTTTGACCAGCCAGTTTTATTTAAAACTTCAGGTCTGCGGATAATTTTAGAAAAACTTTTAATGTTCATTTGTAAGAACTCCTGTGTTTATTGAGTTTTTACAGAATACTAAAAAGCTTGTTTGGAATGTTGGCCAGCCAAAAAGTTGTTTGGCTTATTTTGGCTGGCTTAAAGTTATAGTTTAAATCTACCCTCTAATTGTTTTAATGAAAGTTTTATATCTTTATTTAAATTACTTAGCATCAATTGGTTATCAGGGTCGTTGTTTAGGTCTAAACCTATAACAATATCTTCAACTGCTTTTTTTATTTGTGAAGCATTTGGTTTTTCACCATTTTGGAACCTATTGCTTTTTTTAGATAAAAGCCAGGCCATAAGTCCGAGTGAATCTAATAACGTTGATTCTGGCGTTCTAATGCGGCGAGCAGTTTTCTTTTCAGTATTCATGGTGTGATCGTAGCTTTTTGTATTTTCACTTTTAATCATATCTTGAATTACGGCTTCTATATTAGGTAGTATATTTTTAGCATAATCCACTTCTGCATTGTTCCATAACCAAATAGCTATGCTTTTTTTTGAAATTAATGTCCTGTCAAAGTCTATACAGCTATCGTCAGTCATCACCTTTTTAAGAATAACAATATCAGTCTCTCGTGAAGGCTTACCTTCTTCTGGGCCAATACCTAACTCACACAAATCCATACCTTCCAGATAGTAATTATCCCATTGCATTACAAGTTCTAGCTCTTCGATTAATGCTTCTTTTACATCAAGAGCCTTATTTATAACTGTCACTGAAAGGCATTCGTCTATATCAAGTTCCATATTTTCACCAGCAAACTCTGCTAATCTTTTTGCTTCTATGAGCTGTTCATCCTGATATTCTAGGGAATCATATGCCGAATCAATTGTTTGATAGTTTTCTAAACCAACAGAAATAAGGGCTGCATGTTCGGCTATATAAGCATCTTTAAATCGATTTAGTCTTGGTAAATTAGTGGGGTTCTTAAATTTTTTACTCTTTTGCTCTTCATCCTGTTCTTCAAACCATTTAGCTAAGCTAGCTTTTGTTAACTGAGAGCTTGATGTACAAACCGTACGATTCTTCGAGTTTATAAACTGAGTTAAATAGATTTTAAGCGTTGTAGTTCTTTCAGTATTTCCTCGTTCATTTTCATAGGCAAGTAGTACCTCTGAACTTAAAGCATCTTTAATGTTTCTAGCTTCGATAACTAATTCGTTAACTACAGATCGTATAAAATCTTCTTTTTGCTCTATATTTACATGTAATTGTTCATCAGCTGGGAAATACTTTTCTAAAGCCCTTGAGTCATTTTGTAATGCATTAATGTCATCTTCTATGGCTTTTAGACTAGAATGCCTTTCAAAGCCTACAGCAATCAGTGCAGCTTCTTCCGGTGTGAACCCTTTTTTATATTTATTCATAAAGCACCTCAACCCACTATTTTTAGAGTAGCATTAGAGACACCGACCTTGCCTTGCTTAGCTAACTCTATATATTCAGACCACCAGCTCATCATTACTCGTCTACGTTCTAAATAATCTGCTCGGTTGTATGCTCGCCTTACTTCGTTTTTATCAACGTGGGCCAATGCGGCTTCAACTACATCACCTTCAAAGCCATGTTGATTCAATGCCGTACTGGCAATAGACCGCATGCCGTGAGCAACTAAACGATTTTCATACCCCATACGCTTTAAAGCCATGTTCGCAGTTTGTTCATTAAGATGAGAACGGGGATTTCTATCACCCGGAAATATATGCTCTCGATGACCACTGATTGGCTTTAACCTATTTAGTAACTCTATTGTTTGATCTGTTAGTGGAACATTATGTCCGCGCTTCTTCTTCATTCGCTCTGCTGGAATCTCCCACACCTTATTTTCAAGGTTGATTTCTCGCCATGTCGCACCAGCGGCTTCGCTTGGTCTAACCATGGTATGTAGTTGCCACTCGATTAAAAGACGAGTAACAAGCTTTATACTCGCATAACTAAGGTCTTTCATTAACTCAGGAAGTTCTTCAGGTGGGATAGTAGGCATGTTTTCTTTGACTGGCTTTTGAAAAGCAGCCCTTAAGCCAGATAACGGGTTGGCGTGTATTAGCCCTGTATTGACAGAATAGGTCATTATTTCATTTAACCTTTGGCATAAGCGTTTAACCGTTTCCAAACTTCCCTTCGCAGCTAAAGGCTTTATTACCTCAATAACTTTTGGTGCCGTTACTTTGCTTATAGGTAGTTTTCCTAACTCTGGAAATAAATGATTTTCTAGCGATCGCCATAAATCAATGCCGTAGTTTTCACTTACTTGCGTTTTCTTTATTTCAAACCAATTAGTAGCAACATGCTTGAAGGTGTTTGATACTGCCTCTAACTGTATACGCTCATGATCATCTTTATATTCTTTGGGATCGATGTCTTTAGCTAGTAACTCTCTAAATTTTGATTTTAGTTTACGAGCATCCGCTAAAGATATAGCCGGGTATCCACCTAAACCAATACTGGTCCGTTTTTTTGTGTAGGGTTTGTAATAGTCTAGCAACCAAGATTTGTTGCCGTTAGGTTTAACTCTAAGTTGCAAGCCGTCACCATCAGATAGTTTATATACTTTCTCTTTTCCCTTGGCTTGCTTAACTTCCGTATTGGTTAGTGGTTTTGTTTTTGCCATAAAGTAGTACCCGATTTTCTTTAATTAAAGTGGTACCACCAAATGTACTACTTTAAAATCTGGATGTCACTGTTCATTAAAAACTCTACTTGGAATCGTAACTTGGCGAAAAGCCAGCAATGCGGGGGTTCAAGGCAAAAAAAAAGACGCCTATTGGCGTCTTAGTTTTTAAAGTGGTGGAGCTGGGGGGATTTGAACCCCCGTCCGAAAAGCCTCGACCGTCGGTACTACATGTTTAGTATTGTCATTTAATTAACCTTTAAATCCCGGACAAACACGGTAGATAAAGGCGAGGCCGCTTAGTTTTAACGCTTCAACCCCGGCCAGGGTTTCCGTCGCGATCAGGTGTTAGGGTGACACTCCAAAATCCAGTCCACAAGAATACATGGAAGGAGCGCTAGCCAGCCTAAGCTGCTAGAGAGTAGTTATCGTCGTTTGCGATTACTTTAAATTGCGGCTTTTTTACGAGGCAAACCGCACCTCGACATGCACCTCGGGCTTCTTGAATTCCGTCGAATCCTAATCAGCCCCTGAATAAGGTTACTCATTCAGAGCGTGCAAGCAGTATAACTGAGTAACCCATCAATACTCAACACCTTAGGCGTTTTATTTTATTGGTTGGTTAATCCTGCATCAAACACACTTTTAAATGTAAAATATTGGATAATTAAGAAACAATTACTTAACAAGCATAATGCTTTATGCTCAAATGTAGGGCTAGACCTTGGTCTAATACAATATAAAAAATAATAACAGGCATATTACCTAGAGGATTTATAAATGTCGGTTTTTTCTTTTGATGAGCAAACGGGGCATATCTCTTTGCTCTCCCACCCTAATGTCTCAGGTTTAGCCTCAACAGCAACACAGCTTATTGAATTAATTAGGCAGTCAGAATATTGCGAGTGTGACATTATTGCTAGCAATATTGGTAAGTTGTTTGCTCAAAATAACGACGAAGAGACCCCCTCTTTGGTGGTTGCTCAAGCCATTGATGCAAAGCTAACCATTAACATTGATGAAAAAAATATGCTTGTTGAAGCTACCCTTATTACTGCTAAGGGCGGTAAATTACTTTACGTAGAACAAGCAATTGACGTATTAGCTCAGGCAGGGATTGTAAAGGGTATTAGCTCTCTTGCATTAGAACAGTTATTGGCACAACAGTTTGAACAACCCTCAGGAAGCACGCATTGCGCTGAAGTCGCTTTTGGTCGCGCGCCTAAAGTGGGTAACGATGCCAAATTTGTGCGTCTTTGCTGCACAGCGCAAGACCGCGTACTTAGCCCGCAAGCTAAGGGCGGTGGTAAAGTCGATATGAGAAATCTAGGTGATATTATTACTGTAAAACCTGGGTGTGAACTAATGCGGCGTATTCCAGCAACATCGGGAGTTGATGGCTTTACTGTGTTTGGAGATGTGCTAACTGCAATCCCTGGCAAAGAGCATAAATTACAACCTTTTGACGGTACTAAAATTGCGCCCGATAACCCCAACTTACTAATTGCCGACTGTACTGGTGTACCGGTTGCCCTTCCCCGTGGTATGCGTGTTGATGATGTTTTATGTTTTCATAATATTGACCCAAGTACCGGTCATGTTGAATTTGATGGCAGTATTATAGTCAGTGGTGATATAAAAGATGGCATGCGCGTGACTGCTACCGGCGATATTACTGTTTTAGGTTTTGTTGAATCGGCGCAGTTAAAAAGTAATAGCGCCATCACAATAGTAAAGGGGGCAATTGGCAGAAAACGAGAAGCCGATGAGCCATTCACCTGTTCTATTTTTGCTAAACGAACCGTTGCACTTGGTTACTCTCAATACTGTGACATAAAAACGGAGCAAAACTTATTAATAGAGCGCCAATCATTACATTGTGACTTGAGTGCTGGAAATTTAATTAGGGTTGGCAGCGCAAAAGATCCTAAAGGGAAAATTATTGGTGGCCATATTCTAGACGCAATGCGCATTGAAACAGGTGAATTGGGCGCACCAGCAGGAACTAAAACCCGTGTTTGCATTGCACAGCGATGGTATGTGCTAAAACAAAAACAAGCGCAAATCACTGACTTTGAGAAAGTTTTAATCAGTAAGTCAATTGAACTACAGCAAGCGCGCCAGCGAATTAATAAACAAGTTGCAAGCGCACAGCGTCAGCAGTTTTTGAATAAAATAACAACGAATGAAGAACACATAGCAAACCGAAGCGCCAGTATCAGTCAGCAAAAGCAGTTGCTAAGAAAGAAAATGGCGCAGCTTTTAGCGCTCAGTCGTTTAAAAGTTAATGAGCTTATGCACCCCGGGGTGGAGCTTAAAATTGCACGAGAATCAATTAGCTTTTCGCGTAATTATCCACCACATTTAATTACTCACAGTGAAGGTAAAATAACGCAATCGTTTTAATAACGCATATTAAGATTGGCTCAGCCCACACAGTGAACACTCATTAATATGAGCTGAGTTTATGCTAATCTTGGTCGCTTACTTCGTCTTCGTTTTGTTGTGTTTCATCTATAGCAAGTGGCCAACCACCTAGTTGCTGCCAACGATTGACAATTAAACAATATAATTCAGCGGTGCGTTCTGTATCGTATAACGCAGAGTGTGCTTGTTTGTTATCAAACTCTATTCCTGCCGCGCGGCACGCTTTAGCCAATACTGTTTGCCCTAATGCCAAGCCTGCGAGTGATGTGGTATCAAAACTAACAAACGGATGAAATGGTGTGCGCTTAATATTATTACGCTCAATAGCCGCATTTAAAAAGCCATGATCAAAAGCAGCATTATGAGCAACCACCACAGAGCGCTGGCACCCTGCGGCTTTTTGCGCTTTGCGCACTACTTTACAAATTTCTTTAATCGCCTCTTCTTCAGGGACTGCCCCTCGCAGTGCTGAAAAAGGCTCAATACCATTAAACTCAATGGCGGCTTGTTCAATGTTTGCGCCCTCAAACGGTTGCACATGAAAATGAACAGTATGATCTATGCTAAGCAATCCCTCGTCATCCATTTTTAAAACGGATGCTGCAATTTCAAGTAGTGCGTCGGTTTCTTTGTTAAAACCGGCGGTTTCAACATCAATAACCACTGGAAAAAAGCCACGAAAGCGTTGTGCGAAAAGTGTTTGCTCAGTATTTGCCATAGTATTCTTGGTTTATAGGGATTAGCTGTCTATTATGTCAAAATTGGGCCCCTGTCGGCTAGGGGATTTATTGATTAATTGCAGTTAAACTATAGGCATGTTACTTGCTTAGTAATTAGGGTCTGTTGACCGTTGCGGATTAAAATTTGTTCAAGCTAGGGGCGGTTTAATCGCGGCGCGAGGTTTGTAACCTAGTGGGCTAAGTAAAAACCGAGCAACAAAGAGTAAATCGCCCCTAGGCAGAACCCTTCGGGCAGCGCCTGTTTGGCATTGATGCTTTGTTATCGCCTATTTATGGGGAATAACCACACCACATAGGCGCTGCCTTGCCTAAATACCAAACAGGCTGCTGCAAATTTAACCTTGAAAGGTCAACAGACCCTAGCGTTTGCGCTGAATTATTTACTGTTGCGTAATATTTTACGGTTTTTGTCACTTTTTTGGCAAAGCTAGATAACTGGAGAATTCTCAATGAAGTGTAAGTTGTTATTTATTAGCCTAAGCATTAGTAGTGTGCTGTGTAGTTTGGATACAACTGCGGCAATGCGCCAGTACACGGCTAACCAAGATAATTCAAACTGGAACTTGGTTAAAACAACTCGCTTACAATGCCAATTAAATCATGAAGTTCCCTACTATGGTGAAGCCGTTTTTAAAGCATCAGCCAGTAAAAACAAAGATCTCACCTTTAATTTAGACATGGTTGTGCGCCCAGAAAATTACGCGATTGCCGGTTTGAAAGCGGTGCCACCTAGCTGGCGAGCAGGCCGCCCTGCCCGTGATATTGCTGATATGAAATTACTTAAAAAGTTTGATGGTGAATTAGGTAATAAAACAGCATGGGAAATGCTTACTGAGCTTGAAAAAGGTAACCAACCCACTTTTTACTACCAAGACTGGCAAAATAGTGCCGATAAAATTGCCGTGGGCATGTCTAATGTTAACTTTAAGCAAGCGTATTGGGCGTTTTTACAGTGTCGCGATGAACTACTGCCATACAATTTTGAAGATATTTCGTTCACTATAATGAACTATGAATCTAATAGCAGTAAGTTAACTAAGTCATCGCAACAACGCCTTGATAAAATTGCTGAGTATTTGAAAAACGACCCCAGTATAGAGTCAATTAGTATTGCATCGTACACCGATAGTTATGGCGGTCGCTGGAATAACCTCGATTTATCAAGAAAGCGTGCTAAGGAGATTAAAGATTACATGGTTGGCTTAGGCGTTGATGAAGCTAAAGTGGTTACTGAAGGCTTTGGTGAAAAACGCTTTGTAGATACTAATGACAATATTTTAGGCCGTGATAAAAACCGCCGCTTAGTGATTCAAATCGCTAAAATGTAAATTCAGCCCCCTCTTTTAATGGCCGAAGGTGCAATTTTAGCACTTTCGGCCAACACCTATTGTTTTAGTAATCCCTCTATTGTGCAAAAACAATAATCTGACCATTTAGTTATTAACATTTGGCTTTTTATTTATTAATTATATTAATGAGTTAAATTACATCTGCAAAATATCTCTGCTTTTTAAATACAGTTGTAAATAGAAGATTACATTTTATTTTGTCTCTTTTATGACAAAACTATTTAAGTTTTGCACAACTAGTTATATCTTGCGTGTCTCTCACGTTTGATCAGGATCATTAAGTGCTTAAAAATAAAACAATAGGTAGCATGTTAATTGTTGCAGGAACTACCATAGGCGCAGGTATGCTTGCCCTCCCCATTGCCTCTGCGGGACTGGGGTTTAATACGGCAATGGTGTTAATTGTCGGCTGTTGGTTACTTATGACCTACACTGCTTTACTTATGTTGGAGCTACACCAATATGCCCCTCGCGATGCCACTTTAAATACACTGGCTAAGCTTTGGCTTGGTAAACGTGGCCAGTATGTGGCTAACTTTTCGATGATATTCTTATTTTATGCACTGTGCGCAGCTTACATAGCCGGTGGTGGCGCTCAGCTACAAGAGCGCATTAATACTGGGTTTAATCTTAGTATTGCTCCACAATTAGGCTCCGTTATTTTAGCCGTGCTAATTGCAGGCGTGGTGACTTTAGGCACTAGTAAAGTAGATAAGCTCAACCGAGTACTATTTAGTATAAAAATAGTCGTTTTAGCTAGCTTGTTTTATATGCTAACACCTTATGTACATGGCCAACATTTGTTGGAAATGCCTGTTGAGCAAGGTCTGATACTATCGGCTATTCCGGTGGTATTTACCTCTTTTGGTTTTCATGGCTCTATTCCTTCTATTGTTAAATATGTCGGACTTGACATAAAAACCTTGCGCAAAGTTATGATTGCAGGCGCCTCTTTACCACTGGTTATATATGTATTTTGGCAAGTATTAAGCCAAGGCATAATGAGCCAAGATCAATTACTACAAAGCGAAGGGTTAACTGGGTTTGTAGCCAGTGTGGCCAATATTGCCAATAATGCCAATGTTTCTACAGCGGTTAAATTGTTTGCCGACTTAGCCCTAGCAACGTCATTTTTAGGGGTGAGCTTGGGGTTATTTGACTTTTTTGCCGACACATTCAAAAAAGCAGACACGGGCGCAGATAGAATAAAAACCGCATTTATTACCTTTATCCCTCCTCTTGGATTTGCTTTATTTTACCCGCAAGGATTTATTATGGCATTAGGCTATGCAGCCATTGCTTTGGTTATATTGGCAGTATTTTTACCAGTTAGCATGGTGTACAAGCAGCGTCAGGGGATTGAAAAAGAGGGCTATAAAGTACGCAGTGGTAATATTGGTTTGGCCATAGCCGCTTTGTGTGGTATTTCAATTATTAGCGCACAATGCCTGCAAATGGCAGGGCTAATACCTGCAATAGGTTAATACCCAATAATAAGTAATACTCTATTGGCAATCCCCCCAAACAAGAGTTTGGGGGGATTGCCATGCAAACGCTAACGTTAAAACACGATTGCTTTTCCTCTACCGCTTTGCTCTGACGCCGCATCTAATTTGCCATTATGATTAATAATCACATGCATATCACCAAAGTGGCGTTCGTCCAATGTGTAGCCCATTTTTATCAGCTGTTGTTTTACTGATGGCTCCAAGCCGGCATGTGCTCTGATCACATTTTTTGGCCATAACTGATGATGAAAACGTGGGCTATTTACCACATCATCGGCGCTCATATTAAATTCAATCGCGTTGAGTATCGATTGATACACCGAGCTAATAATAGTAGTGCCACCTGGCGACCCTGTTACCATTTTCACCTGATTATTACTGAGTAAAATAGTGGGGGTCATAGAGCTGAGCATACGTTTATGCGGCTGAATTTCATTTGCTTTGCCGCCAATGGCACCAAATACATTCATAACCCCGGGTTTAGCGCTAAAGTCATCCATTTCATCGTTTAAAATAAAGCCTGCGCCTTCTACCACCACACCACTACCAAAGCCTAAATTAATGGTGGTGGTATTAGCTACAGCGTTACCCATGTTATCGACAATGGAAAAATGAGTGGTTTGCTCGCTTTCTTTTAAACCGGGTTTAATGTTTTCGGTGGTTGAAATAGCCTTTAAATCTATACTGCTACTACGGTTTTTAAGATAATTTTCTGCAAGTAGTTTTGCTGTAGGTACTTGGTAAAAATCAGGATCGCCTAAGTACTCTGCTCTATCGGCAAATACTCGCTTACCTATTTCAGCCAATAAATGCACATACCCTACTGAATTATGTTGTTGTGCAGGCGTTGGTTTTTTAAGCTCATACATTTTCAGCCATTGCAATATAGCAATGCCGCCTGAACTTGGTGGCGGTGAAGTAAGCACTTGGTAGCCATTCCAGTTCGCTTTTATAGGAGTCCGCGATTTAGCACGATAACGTTTTAAGTCATCTTGGTTAATGATCCCGCCATGTTGGTGCATAAATTTTGCAATAATTGCGGCAGTTTCACCTTGATAAAAGCCATCTTGACCGTCATCGCGAATGCGCTTGAGTGTGGCAGCTAGCTCTGGTTGTTTAAAAAGCGCACCTGCCGTAGCTGTAGCAAAATAACTGGCAAAATTTACATTAATGTTTTTATTATTTAGATGCGATATATAGTCCTCAATCAGCTGAGCCAACTTTTCAGGCACAACAAAGCCCTGCTCTGCTAATATTACTGCAGGTTGCACTAACGCTTTCCACGGTAACGTACCATGCTTTTTATGGGCTAACCACATTCCTGCGACACTGCCAGGCACGCCACTAGCGTGTATGCCGTAAATAGATTTATTTTCAATTACTTGCCCCTGCTCATCTAAATACATATCACGATGCGCGGCACTGGGCGCGGTTTCGCGGTAATCTATAAAATCACCTTTTCCATCTTTATGGATAAGCATAAACCCACCGCCACCAATATTACCCGCTTCGGGGAGCGTAACGGCTAATACAAACTGAGCAGCAATAGCGGCATCAACCGCGTTGCCGCCTTGCTCTAACACGGCTTTTGCAGCGTGGGCACTAAATGTGTCGGGCATCGCCACCGCACTTTGTTTAGCCGCTACATTAAAAAAGCCTACTTGTATTATTAAGACACTGCTAATAATTAGCTTGCGTGGTGAAAAAAGTGATCCCATCCCATATCCTTAGGTTATTTTTATACATTGATGACAAACATTAATGCACAGTAACAAACACTAGGTCAATATTTATACTCCACATTTAAAGAGCTTAGGATTGTTGTTAGATTATCCACATGACTTTGAATAAAGTACGGCTGTTAAATTTGAGCCATCCTCTGTATGAATATAATAATGTTTAAGCTGCATACCGAGTTTTTTCATAACATTAATTGAGCCAACATTTGAGGTCAGTGCTGTAGCGCTAATTGCCTTTACTTGGCGTTGTTTTTCAAGCTCTGAACAAATAGCGCCTGCCGCTTCAATAGCATACCCTTTGCCCCAACTCGCTTGCTTAAACCGCCAGCCCACTTCAATATCACTAAAATCAGGCGTATCTGAAAAAAAGCCCATCGGCCGAACAAGCACCCATCCTATAAAGGTATTGCTTTCACGCAAGGTTACTTGCCATAACCCCCACCCTTGTTGCTCGTTACGATAAGCAAGCATTCTAGGAATACTGACTGTTTTTATCTCTTCAAGCGAAGTGGGTTTACCTTGTGTTAAATACTGCATAACGGCTGGGTCTTGATCGAGCTCGTATAATTGCGGCCAATCATGTTCGTCCATTAATTTAAAACTTAATCGTGTTGTTACAGCTATGTTCATTTTCATTGTTGTATAGTTACCTCTGAAATATAATTTTCTCTAAAGGAGATAGTAAATGAAGAAATTAGCAGGTTTAGCTTTATTAGGCACTTTAATTACGTTAACTGGCTGTGAAGATGCCAACGAAGTAAAACAAGATGCAAAAGAAACAAGCGCTCAAGTGAAAGAAAAGCTTGATGAAACTTGGAATGAAGTAAAGGAAAAAACCAATGAGCTTAAAAATGATGAATCATTAAACGAGCTACTTGAAGAAAGTAAAGAAATGGGCTTAGACATGTACGACGACGGCAAAGAAGTAGCTGTTGATGCATGGATTAAAAGCAAAGAAGCGGCTGGCGAGCTGACTGAAAAAACCAAGCAAAAAGCACGTGAAATTGCCGCAGAAATTGAGCAGGCACGTAAAGAACATAAAGAAGGTTAATTATTTTTAACCATAAAAAAAAGGTAAGCTATGGCTTACCTTTTTTGTTTTACTTTTAAAGTAAAATATAAATTATAGTTCAAAGTCTTTTTTGAATTTTAAACCAAACTCACTACGATCATTACTGCGCATAACGCCAACAAAGCCAGTTTGCTGTAGACGTCCTACATCGTAAACTTCGTTTAATACGTTTTCGCCATATAACGTCACTTCCATATCACCGTATGGGTTAGTGTAAGAAATATTAAAGCCAACGAGCTCACGCGAATCAATCGTTTCACTCTTATTGAAAACTGATTGACCTTGCATTTCACTGC
Organism: Pseudoalteromonas sp. APC 3495; assembly: GCF_030407645.1. Lineage (NCBI taxonomy): Bacteria > Pseudomonadati > Pseudomonadota > Gammaproteobacteria > Alteromonadales > Pseudoalteromonadaceae > Pseudoalteromonas > Pseudoalteromonas sp. APC 3495. The sequence continues at coordinate 22,488 of NZ_JASDDA010000040.1, forward strand.
GGTATGAGTAATTTGCATTCAATGCAACTGTGCCACCATTACTTAAATCTACAAAGTAAGAAGGCGCAACCATCACTGTCCAACGCGGAGTCAATGCTGGTGAATCACCTTTACCAATACCTTGTACGCCCTCGGCGACTTCGGTAATCTCTGAGTCTAAATAACCTACCGCACTGCGAATAGTAAAGTCATCAGTTATTGCAATTGTGGTTTCAAGTTCAATACCTTGCGCTTTAGACTGACCTGCATTCTCAACAATAGTTACAAAGCCACCACCCGCAGTTGGATCTGAGAATGGTAGTGCTAAGTCAGTGTAGTCGGTAACAAACATCGCAAGCATCATAGACACATTTTCATGTACTTGGCCTTTTAAACCAATTTCGTAGTTAACTGCTTTGGTTTCATCAAACGATACAAACTGATCTGGACCACCAAATGGGCGCGGCGGGAAACCACCTGTTTGATAGCCTTTTTGTACTTGGCCGTACACATTCATATTATTGCTAAGCTGATATGAAGCATTAATATCCCATGTCACTGCATTAAAGTCTGCACTAATGTATTTACGCTCTGAAAAGCTTGGGAAAATCGCATTCGCGTCTTTTTTATCTTCTGAGTAACGAAGACCACCGCCAATTGTTAAATCATCCGTTAAATCGTAACTACCATTAATGTAAGCTGCGTATGAGTTTGTTTCTTGATTGATTTCAAAAAATCCAAAGCCACCAAATGACGGAGTAACTCCATCATTTAACAGACCATTTGGCGTGTTAAACGGGCTAAATACAAAATCTTCTGAGCGAGTAAAACCATCTTCATTAAAGAAGTATAGACCCGATACAAAGTCCATTTTATCAAACGTTGCGTTTAACTGAACTTCAAAAGAGTATTGATCTGCACCGCCTACTTCTGGGAACTCAGATAAGTTAAGTGGTGATGCATCATCATCTAAGCCACCTTCATACTCAGATGTACGATAGCTTGAAATAAATTTAGCTGTGTATGTATCGTTAATCGCCCAATCAGCAGTTAAAGACGTACCCCAACCAGAGTATGACGTTGACTCAATACCAGCAACAGTAGTACCTAAATCATCTGGGTCTGATGGGATCATGTCTTGTGTAAGTAATGGAAAGTCACCATTGAATACATCATTTGGGTCAAGTGGTTCTGTCAGTTCAATTGTATAAGGAGATTGGCCTGACTCGTTATCAACACCGTCTAAAGAAAACGTAAATGCAAGATCTGAATTTGCTTGCCATTTAAGAGCAACACGACCGCTAAACTCTTCTTCTTCACCTATTTCTTTTTCTGGGTTCGCTAGGTTTACCGCTTCGCCAACACCGTCGCGTGTTTTGTATGACGCACTTGCAGACATACTTACTTCATCATTTAATGAGTTATTGAAGTAAATATCGCCAGCAATACGTCCACGACTACCTAATTTTGCAGACGTTGTTAAAATACCTTCATCGCCCGGTTGTTTGGTAATAACGTTTACCGCACCACCTAACGTGTTTCGACCATATAGAGTACCTTGTGGACCGCGCAGTACTTCTACACGCTCAACATTTGGTAATGATAGGTTAGACCCCATTTGACGGCCTAAGTAAACACCATCAAGGTATACACCCACACCAGGATCGGTTGTAATAATGTGATCTTGCAAGCCAATACCACGAATAAATACCGAAGCATGTGCTGCGTTACCTACACCGTAACGTGTGATGTTTAAATTTGGAACGTATTTGCCAATATCTTCAAGGTTACTCATATTGGCTTTATCAATTAAGTTAGCACCAATTGATGTGATAGCGGTTGGAGATTCAAACAAGCTCTCTGTACGTTTACGAGCTGTAACTTCGATTTTTTCAAACGCATCTTGTTTTGCAGTTGTTTTGGTTTCTTCAGCACTTACTGAGGTAGTCAGGGCAGCAACTATTGCTAGGCTTAACTGTGAGAGTTTGCGTAGTTTCAAAATATTCTCCAAAGGATACCGTAAATTATTTATTATGCATTTACTGGTGCAACCAGTAAATTTTGGGCATAAAAAAAGATGCGTGGTAGCATCTTTCCTCTGGAAGGGCATTATATTACACAATTGTGAATTTATGTATTTATTTTTTGGTAAAAATGCAAATGTTCCTTATAGGGGAAAAATTAACACGTTGCAGCGATACTTACTTTTTATGCAATTACGGCATAAAATCTCTCGCAATAAATATACGCTCTTAAATTTAATTGGTTGAAACTTATTTTGATATTTTACTTAAAATCAGCAACCTGCATTAAAAATATCAGGCACACCCACTTAAAAAATAATAACAAAGTATTAAATCAATTGGTTTTTATCACTAACTTGCTAAATTGATTAGATATAGCTCTATTTCACTTCTATAATACGCTTGAATCAACATCTAATTAACTAATAGGAAATACATATGAAAAAGCTATCTGTAGCAGTAGCATTATGTGCGGCTTTAGCAACAAACTATGCTAGCGCCGAAGTTCGAATTAATGGCTTTGCATCAATTGTCGGTGGAAAGAGCCTTGATAGCGACAGTACCTTATATGGATATGATGATGACATTTCATTTAAAAACGAAAGTGTCTTTGCATTACAGCTATCAGCTGACCTAATGGAGAAACTAACGGCAACAGCTCAAATTGTTGCTCGTGGTGAGAATGATTTCGACGCAGAATTTGAATGGGCCTACGTAACTTATGAACTAAGCGACGAGTTACAAATTAGCGCGGGTAAAATGCGTGTACCTTTTTACCGTTACTCAGATTTTATTGATGTAGGTTACGCTTACCGCTGGGTACGCCCGCCTCAATCTGTTTATAGCATTCCTTTTTCTACCTATGAAGGTTTAAGCTTATTGCACAATACACAACTTGGTGATTGGGATTCAACAGTACAAATCATGTACGGTAGTTTTGATGGTGAAATAGACGCAATCACTGAAAAAACTCAAGCTGAGCTTAATGATTTTGCTGGCATTAACTGGACGCTTGCATACGACTGGTTCAGTGTTCGTGCTGCATATTTAATTGCTGAATCATCATTTGCACTTGACGGAACAGACCCTAGCGGGGCTGCATTAAATGGCTTAGAAGCTGCACTTCGCGCAAACAGCTTAAACACGTTAGCTGACGATATTGCAATAAACGAAGATGACAGCAGCTTTTTCGGCTTTGGCTTCTCAATTGATTATGATAATTTCTTATTTGATGCTGAATATACACAATTTGAAGTAGAAAACAGTATTTTGACTGAGCAAACACAATATTATGCATCTGTAGGTTACCGCTTGGATGACGTTATAGTCCATTTTACGTATGAAGATAATGACGATAAGCATGATGCATCTCGCTTTGACCCTATCGCAGCAGTACCAAGCCTTAATGCCGCTATAAACGGTGCCTTGACAGGTGTTCAAGCGCAAAGCAATGTATACACTATCGGCGCGCGTTACGACTTTCACCCTTCTGCAGCGTTTAAAATCGATTTTAGCCGCTTAAAAGATGACATAACAAATACTGAAACCGACGTAGTGGCCGTTGGCGTTGATTTAGTATTTTAATTGGAGCGAATCATGAAAAAATTAATTTTAGCCAGCATGCTAACATTATGTAGCTCAGCAGTTTTTGCTGAAGTTGCAGTCATCATTAACCCTGCGAATGCTAATGCAGTAAGCCAAGACGATATTAAAAAAATATACCTTGGCAAGAGCAAATCGTTTGCCGATGGCACCAAAGTTAATCCTGTTAATCAAAATGGCACTGCAGTCGCTGATGAATTTAACGACAAACTTGTTGGTAAATCGGGTAGTCAGTTAAATGCCTATTGGTCAAAGCTCGTATTTACAGGTAAAGGCACACCGCCGGGTAAACTTGATAATGACCAAGCTGTGATTGATTTTGTCGCTGCTAATGCAGATGCAATTGGCTATATCGATAGCGCCAAAGTAAGTGATAAAGTTAAAGTAGTGGGTAAGTATTAATCTGCTAAATTAAAATAAAAGCCCGCAATAAATACTTTATTGCGGGCTTTTTTATCCCTTAACGTTTTACAAAATCATAAAACGCTAAAGTAATGTGCTTTAGCAACTACTCAATTTTAAACTTAGCAGTTGCATCTAATAAGTTATCTGAAAGGTAATGTAAGTTTTTAGCCACATCTCTTACTGCTTTTAGTGAGCTCATAGTATCTTCAAATGAAACATGCATATTAGATACGTTGTCTACAACCATTGCAGCAACAGAGGTTTGCTCTTCTGTTGCAGCTGCAATTTGCGAGTTCATGCCATTAATTTCTAGTATTTGCTCTGCAATTTTTTCAATCGAAACACCGGTTTGCTCTGCTGCACTAGCATTATCGGTTGCCATATCTCTTGCAGAGGTCATCGCGCTTACAGATTCATTAGCTGCCACACTTAATGTACTTAACAATTCACGTATTTCATTAGTTGACTGCGCCGTACGAGAGGCAAGCTCACGGACTTCATCTGCAACCACGGCAAAGCCTCGGCCATGTTCACCCGCTCTAGCCGCTTCTATTGCTGCATTTAAGGCTAATAAGTTTGTTTGCTCGGCAATGGATGTAATTACATTTAATATTTGTGATACATTTTTAGTGTCATCAGCTAACTTATTTATGGTGCTGGCCGCTATATTAATTTCATCACTTAGCGTTCGCGACGCATTAACAGACATTTTTACTTGTATTCGGCTTTGATCTACTTCTTTTTCTGCGGTTTGCACGGCATTAGATGCGCTTGCAGCTGATTGTGAAATATCACCCACGCTTTGCTTCATTTCTTCCATCGACTGTTTAACAACATCTGCATCGGTGGTTTGTTTGGTGGTCGCTCTCTCCGCTCGCTCCATCCCTTGTACAAGACGGGTTGAATTTTCCATTAACGGTTCACATACCGCGATGACTTCTAAAACGGTTTCTCTAAGCAGGCTAATAAAAGCATTAAAGTTTATAGATACCTGTCCTATTTCATCCTCTGAGTTAACAGCAAGCTTGGTACTTAACGACCCTTTACCACTTGCCAAAAGGCTTAAATTATTAGCGGCATCACTGGCTGATGAACCGATATTACGCGCAATCCAAATGGCCATTAGTAATAACAGTGCTAATGAAACTACCGCAACAACCAGCATTAAGTTAAGTGCATCATCAGAACGTGCTTTTGTATTGGCCACCAGTTCGAAAAAGCGAGCATCTGCTTTTTGTTGTGCGTTTTTAAAGCTGGTTAATACGGCTTCATATAGGCTTGTTTTAAGCTGAGCTTGTTGTTGAATTTTACTGAAATCTGCCGTGCCATTAACCATACCATTGGCAATAGTTGCAGATATTTTTTCGTAATTAGCTAGTCGTGTTTTTGTATCATTATCAATATAAGAGGTATTAATTGCCTCAATCGCACCAAGATTAGTAACCAACTGCGCATAGGTTTCACTCGCCTTTGTTACTAAGTCTTGCTCACCAAAGGTTACAGCCTGGGTGTATAATTCATCTAATTTTTCTAAAATACTAACGTTAGCCAAGGTTAATTTGGCTACTTTATAAGACGATTTCTCCATTTCATTGAGTGATATGCGATTTTCGTTCATGGCAAAGTAGTTAACCAAAACGATTACTAAGAATGCGATGATCGCTATAGATGTAATTGCATGTATTTTTTTAGTAATGCTGAGGTTTTTAAAAGAGAAACCTGAAGCCATATTCATTTACTCCGTTTAATTATCTATAGTTATTATCGGCTTAAGATGCAGAAATGTTAACTTTATTTTTAACTTTAGACGCTTTTTATACATAAAGTTAAATGTACCGTAATATTCTTTTGTAAACACTAACAATTGAAATATAGAGTGTTCTACTCAATGATCAACATTAATCCTAAAAGAGTTGTTTAATATTTTAAATTTTAGGCACAAAAAAACCAGTAACATTGCTGTTACTGGTTTTTGTATTTGGTGCGGATGGGGGGACTTGAACCCCCACGCCCGAAAGCACTACCCCCTCAAGGTAGCGTGTCTACCAATTCCACCACATCCGCATTTTTTAAGCTATTGCTTAGTGTTAAGTCCGCATGTTTATTTGAGGGAAATAAACAACTTAACGATTTAAAACTAAATTAATTTGGTACGTCAGAGCTTTGCTCTTTAGTTGATGTGACTGGCACATCTTCTTCAACTGGAGACACTGTTTCAACAGCTGGAGCCGCTTCTAGGTTTTCCCATTCGTCAGTCTTTTTAATTTGACCGGCAGTTAGGTTACCTAACACAATACTAAGCACAAAAAAGATTGTAGCTAATACCGTTGTCGTTTTCGTCATGAAATTCCCAGCCCCAGAAGAACCGAAAACTGTAGACGATGCACCGGCACCAAATGATGACCCCATGTCCGCACCTTTACCTTGTTGGATCAAAACCATACCAACAAGCGCTAAAGCTACAATTAAATACACTACTAATAAAATTTCGTACATCTTATACGGTCCCTTTTGCACTATTGCAGATAGCAGTAAATGATTCTGCTTTTAAACTTGCGCCTCCAATTAGGCCGCCGTCTATATCTGTTTGCGCAAATAATAATTCGCTATTTTTTTCATTAACGCTACCACCATATAAGATGGTTAGCCCTTGTGCTAAATCGCTATCTAGTGCAGCAATTTTGTCACGGATAAATTTGTGAACACTTTGTGCCTGTTCAGGCGATGCAGTCTTACCTGTGCCTATAGCCCAAACGGGCTCATATGCTATCACAGATTCTTTTAGTGCTGCTACACCTAATTTATTAATTACTGCGTCAATCTGCGCAGCAACTACTTGTTCTGTTTGACCGCTTTCTTGCTCTGTTTCGCTTTCGCCAACACATAAAATAGGCGTTAGACCTACTTGTTGCGCGCGAGCAAATTTTGCAGCAACGGTATCATTGCTTTCTTTGTATATGCTGCGTCGTTCAGAGTGACCAACCAGTACATATTTCGCACCTAGCTGCTTAATTAGCTCTGCATCTACTTCACCAGTAAACGCACCTGGGGTATTTTCAGACACTGTTTGCGTGCCTGTTGTTACACCACTTGCAATCATTGCTGGGACTAGAGGAAACGGAGGAAATAAAACAATGTTTACTTCAGAAGATTTAACATCGTTAATAGCATCAGACAGTTGTTGAACGAGTTCTAATGAACCATTCATTTTCCAGTTGCCTGCGACCATCGCTTTGCGTGCTGCCATTTTTCCACTCCACATTAGAAAGCGGGCGAGATATTAACTCGACTCGCCCAAAGTTACAAGAGGTTATTGTTATCAATCAGTTTGTTTGCTCATAGATTCGACAACCGCTGCTATTTTCTGTGCACTATCTATTACTATTTTTTCTTGCTCAGCTTCAACCATTACTCGTACTACAGGCTCAGTGCCTGATTTACGCAGTAATACGCGCCCTTTATCTGCTAAGCTTTGCTCTACTTCAGCAACTGCAGCGAGCACTTCGGGTGCTTGGGTCGGATCAGTACCGGCAGTGTAGCGTACGTTAATCATTTTCATTGGGTACTTAGTAAAACCGGCTCCTAAGTCTTGAAGTGTACGATTTTGTGCTACCATAGCAGCAAGCACTTGTAAGCTTGAGATGATGCCATCACCCGTGCTGATTAAATCTAGATTCAACACATGGCCTGAGCTTTCACCGCCAATTTTCCAGCCTTTTTGCTGCAGCAGTTCCATCACATAACGATCACCGACTTTACTGCGAGCAAAAGCAATATTTTTTGCTTTTAACGCATTTTCAAGTCCCATATTCGACATAACCGTGCCAACAACACCACCGCCTAAATTGTCATCTTGTGCAGCTTGGCAAGCAATAATATAAACCAAATCATCACCGTCGAATACGCGGCCATTATGATCAACCATCATCACACGGTCGCCGTCGCCATCATAGGCGATACCGACATCCGCTTTGTGTTCAAGTACTTTACGCTTTAATGTATCAACATGGGTTGCGCCACATTCATGGTTAATGTTTACACCGTTTGGCTCACATGCATGGGTGATCACCTCTGCACCAAGCTCTCGCATTACAGAAGGAGCAATATGGTATGTAGCACCATTAGCACAATCTAAAACAATTTTAATTCCTTCCAGGGACAATCCTTGTGGAAACTGGCTTTTACAAAATTCAATATAACGGCCATCAGCGCTAGATAAACGTGTTGCTTTACCTAACTTGTCAGAAGCAACACAGGTCATAGGCTCGTCAAGCATCGCTTCAATTTGTAGCTCTACCTCATCATCTAACTTTAAACCTTGGCCATTGAAAAACTTAATGCCGTTATCATAATAAGGATTATGTGATGCGCTGATCACTATCCCCGCTTCAGCGCGAAACGTTTGCGCTAAATAAGCAACTGCAGGCGTTGGCATCGGCCCTAAAAGAATAACATCAATACCTGCTGCAATTAATCCAGCCTCTAGGGCAGTCTCAAGCATGTAACCTGAAATACGAGTGTCTTTACCTATAATGACTTTTTTAGTGCCATGAAGTGAGAGTACACGCCCTGCGGCCCAACCCAATTTCATCGCAAACTCTGGGTTAATAGGACCTTGACCTACTAAACCACGCACACCGTCCGTGCCAAAATATTTTCTTTCTTTCATTTAAAGTACTCCTTGTTTGCAGGCTTGATATACGCCAAGCACATCTGCGGTTTCTTTTACATCATGCACACGAATAATGTGTGCACCGTTTTGTGCGGCGATCAGTGCTCCAGCTAAACTGCCTGCCAATCTATCGTCTGTGTCTCTATTTAATAATTTACCAATCATTGACTTACGCGATAATCCCGCGAGCAAAGGAAGTCCCAATTTTGCATAATCGTTAAATTGAGCCAATATTTGATAATTATGCTTTAGTGTTTTTCCAAAACCAAAACCAGGATCTAAAATTAACTGGCTTTGTTTAATGCCAGCAGCTTCACATGCGGCTATTCGCTGGCTAAAAAAATCGTTTATCTCACCCGCTAAGTCATTATAGTGAGGAGCGTGTTGCATACTACGAGGTTGCCCTTGCATATGCATTAAACACACTGCTACCTCAGGAAACTGTGCAACCACATCAATTGCGCCGGGTTCTTGCAATGCCCGTACATCGTTGACAATATCAGCACCGGCTTCAATCGCTTGGCGCATCACCTCAGCTTTACTGGTATCGATTGAAATAACGCAGTCACTTTGCTCACGAATAGCTTTAATAATAGGAATAACACGCTTTAGCTCATCTTCAAGGCTAACATCAGGTGCGCCTGGGCGTGTTGACTCGCCACCGATATCTAAAATGGTCGCACCATCATCAAGTAATTGCATCGCATGACTCAGCGCGGCAGTTGTATTTAAGAACTGACCGCCATCAGAAAATGAATCAGGGGTAACATTCACGATCCCCATAATCACAGGCTCTGCAAAATCAAGCGTTCGGCCGCGCGCAAGGTTAATTTTATTATTCATCGCTAACCTTAATATGTGATAATTTTAGTTATTTACATCAAACTGATACAAAAAAGCCCCGAACTTCGGGGCTTTTGGATACGTTATTTTAACGATTATTCAGCTTTATCATCAAGGTTTGTTTCATCTTTTTTAGATTCATCAGCTGGTTTTTGTACTTCATCAACTGGTTTGTCTTTAGAAACATCTTCTTTTTCTGGTTTAGCTTCATGACGGTCATGCGCATCACGTGGTTCACGTACAGGCTGACGAGCCATTAAATCATCAATTTGCTTCGCATCAATGGTTTCATACTTCATTAGTGCATCTTTCATTGCATGCAGAATATCAATGTTTTCTTTCAATATTGATTCTGCACGTTGATAGTTGCGGTCTGAGAATAAACGTACTTCTGCATCAATTACTTTCGCCGTCTCATCAGACATGCTCATAGAGCGACCACCGCCGCCACCCATGTACATCTCACTTTGATCTTCAGCATAAAGTAATGGACCTAACTTTTCGCTTAAGCCCCACTGAGTCACCATCTTACGCGCAATATCAGTGGCACGTTCAATGTCGTTACTTGCACCCGTGGTTACTTTGTCTTCACCATAAATGATTGCCTCAGCAATACGACCACCGTAAAGGCTTGAAATCATTGATTCTAAAAGCTCTTTAGAGTGACTAACACGATCTTGTTCTGGTAAATACATAGTCACACCTAGCGCTCGGCCACGTGGGATAATAGATACTTTATAAACCGGGTCGTGCTCTGGCACCATACGACCTACAATTGCGTGGCCAGCTTCATGGTAAGCCGTCATTTCTTTCTCTTGCTCACTCATAACCATGGTCTTGCGCTCAGCGCCCATCATGATTTTATCTTTCGCAGCGTCGAACTCAGCCATACTAACAACACGTTTATTGCCACGCGCAGCATACAAAGCCGCTTCATTTACAAGGTTAGCGAGATCAGCACCCGAAAATCCTGGTGTACCACGTGCAATCACGGCCGCTTCAACGTTATCGCCTAATGGCACTTTACGCATATGTACTTTGAGAATTTGTTCACGACCACGAATATCAGGTAAACCGACCACTACTTGACGGTCAAAACGACCAGGACGAAGCAACGCAGGGTCTAGTACGTCAGGACGGTTTGTCGCAGCAATAACGATAATACCTTCATTACCTTCAAAGCCGTCCATTTCAACAAGCATTTGGTTTAGAGTTTGCTCACGTTCATCATGGCCGCCCCCCATACCAGCGCCACGTTTACGCCCTACCGCATCAATTTCATCGATAAAGATAATACAAGGAGCTGCTTTTTTAGCTTGTTCGAACATGTCACGTACACGTGATGCACCTACACCTACAAACATTTCAACAAAGTCAGAACCCGAAATAGTAAAGAACGGTACTTTTGCCTCACCAGCAACCGCCTTGGCAAGTAATGTTTTACCTGTACCTGGAGGACCGACCATAAGTACGCCTTTAGGAATACTACCGCCTAATTTTTGAAACTTAGAAGGGTCACGTAAAAAGTCCACCAGCTCGGTTACATCGTCTTTGGCTTCATCACAGCCAGCTACATCAGCAAAGGTCGTTTTGACTTGATCTTCACTCATTAAGCGGGCTTTACTTTTACCAAATGACATGGCGCCTTTTCCACCGCCACCTTGCATCTGACGCATGAAGAAAATCCACACACCAATAAGCAGGATCATAGGGAACCAAGAAATAAAAATGCTTGCTAAAAACGATTGTTCTTCAGGTTTAACACCTTTAACGTTCACATCGCTTTTTAACAAATCATTTAAAATGTCTTTGTCATAAATAGGCATAATGGTTTGAAAACGCTCGCCACTATTTTTTATGCCAGTAATTGTGCCACTACCACTTTCAATGGACACTTCTTGTATAGAGCCGCTACGGGCGTCTTTTACAAATTGACTGTAACTTGTTTGACGATCAACTTGATCGCCGCCATTAAAGCTCTGAAATACTGACATAAGCACTACTGCAATAACCAGCCAGAGTATTAGATTTTTCGCCATATCGCTCAAGGGGTTAACCTCTTGTATCCAATTAATTTAAATTCAACTAAACGCCAAGCAACTGTACTACAGTTTGTATCCAGTCGCTACTATATATACTTCCCGAGAACGGGGACGCGAGGCATCCGGTTTACGTATCTTCACTGCTTTAAAACTATTACGTACATCTTGCAAATATTGATCAAAGCCTTCACCTTGGAATACTTTAACAATAAACGCGCCATTTTTCTTTAAAACTTGGTTGCACATATCAAGTGCAAGCTCAACCAAGTACATGCTGCCTGCCTGATCAACCGAGTTATTGCCACTCATGTTAGGTGCCATATCAGACAATACCACATCTACATTTTTACCATCAATGCGTTTTAACAATGCATCAAGTACCGCTTCTTCACGAAAATCGCCTTGTAAAAAGTCAACGCCCGCTAAAGAGTCCATAGGTAAAATATCACACGCAACCACTTGGCCTTTGTCACCCACTTTTTCAGCTAAGTATTGTGACCAACTCCCTGGGGCTGCGCCTAAATCAACAACGGTCATCGCTGGGCGCAATAACTTATCTTTGTTTTGGATTTCGTCTAATTTGAAAACAGCTCGAGAGCGCCAGCCTTTTTTTTGCGCTTCTTGAACATATTTATCATCAAAATGTTCTTTAAGCCAACGTTGTGAACTGGCTGACTGTTTTTTATTTGTCATAAATTAACACGCAACTAATTAGTAATATTCTCTAGATGGCGTTAGAATACCCTTAATTCAAGCCATATTCAGCAAAATTTGTAATATCATGACATTATCAAACAAACAAAAGCAGTTTTTAAAAGGTCAGGCGCATAGCCTTAAGCCTGTAGTTTTACTAGGTTCTAACGGTTTAACCGAAGGCGTAGTAGTTGAAATCCAAAGCGCACTAGAAATTCACGAATTAATTAAAGTGAAGGTGCCAACAGACGATCGTGAAACCAAAAAGCTTATTTTTGATGCTATTGTTCGCGAAACAGGGGCTACTAAATTACAGACTATCGGTCATACGATTGTGCTTTATCGTCAAAGCCCTGAGAAAAAAATTCAATTACCTCGTGGCTAATAAGGCCATTTAAAGGTATAACAAAAAAACCAGCCATTGCTTAATGCAGATCAGTTAAGAATATTTTTATGATCACTTGACTGATCTTTCCATGGCTTCAAAATCCGATATTA